>NZ_LNGH01000016.1 GCF_011057715.1 Marinitoga sp. 38H-ov | reverse complement strand
AATCCATGCGAGAGTAGGTAGCGCCCTTCTTTTTATTTTCCCCCCTGTCTTTTGACAGGGGGTTTTTTATGTTATAATTATTATATATATTTTTTTAGAGGGGGGATAAAATGAAATCTATTAAGGTAAAAATCGCTTTATTTGTTTTTATTATTGTTTCATTTCTTGGATTATTTATTGGTTTATTTTTATATTTTAATTTAGGATCTTCATTAAAAACAATACTTTCTGACTCCTCATTTTCTACTTTAGAACAACAGTCAATTCAAATTAAAAACTTCTTTGATGGACTTATTAATCAAATTAAAATTGTTTCAAATCAAAATATATTTAAAAATATGAATTTTGATGATTCTGTTGAAGTATTAAAAAGGGATTTGAAAATTTTAGATGACTTTTCAATGTTATTCATTGCTGATATGAATGGAGAGGCTTATACAACATCAGATGTAAAAGTAAATATAAAGGATAGAAAATATTTTCAAGATATAATATCAGGAAAAGATATAGCTATTAGTAACGTTTTGATTTCGAGAGCAGATGGTACTTCCATAATAGTTATAGCCCATTCTATAAAAGATGAGAATAATAATACTATTGGTTTAATTGGAGCTACAATATCAATAGAAAGATTTTTTCATTTTTTAACAACAGATAATGAAAAGGGGATTTATAGTTTCATAATAGATTCTAATGGAATTATTATATCTCATTCAATAAAGGATTATTTAGGTAAAAAAATTTTAGATTTAGATGGAATGGGTACAATAGCTCAAAAAATATTACAAGGTGAAAAAGGTTATGGAAATGTTATTACTAACAATGAAAAAAGAATGGTTTTTTATGCTCCTATAGAATCTTTAAATTGGTCAGTTGGATTATCAATACCAGAGAAAATATTATTTGAAAATTCAAAAAGAATAATTCTATTTTTAAATATAATTCTATTAATAACAATTTTAATAGTATTATTTATTTCTATATTATTAGGAAATTCTATATCTAATCCATTAATAACATTATCAGAAAAAGTAAAAAAATTTGGTGAGGGTGATTTGACACAAAAATTTGAAATTAAGGGAAAAGATGAAATTGCAAATATTTCTGAATCTTTGAACTACATGTCAAAACACCTTAATGAATATTTTAAAGAAATAAAAAAATCATCTGAGGATTTAGAAAAGATGACTTCAGATATTTATCAAAATGCTGATATTCAAGTGTTACAAATGAATAAAATTAATGAAAAAGTGGAGAAAATTAATGAAAGTTCAAATTCAGTTTCTGCGTCTGTTGAAGAAATTAATTCTGGTATAGAAGAAATAACAGCAGCTGCTCAAAATATATCAACTAAAATACAAGATTTATTTAAAAAAGCAGATGATGTATCAAATACTGCGAATGAAGGTAATGATTCAATTATAAAAATTGTTGAAATAATTTCTCAAGCTGTTGAGCAATCTGATAAAACTGTAAATACAGTTGGGAAATTGGTATCTAATGCTGAAAATATAGGACAAATAGTTGAAACTATAGAAAATATCACAGAACAAACAAATTTATTAGCATTAAATGCAGCTATAGAAGCTGCTAGAGCTGGAGAAGCAGGAAAAGGATTTGCTGTAGTAGCTGATGAAATAAGAAAATTAGCAGAAGAATCAAAAAAAGCAACAGAAAGAATTGCTCAAATATTATTAGAAATACAAGAAGAAGCTAAAAATGCAAGTGTAGCAACAGAAAAAACTGGTAAAATAATAAAAAATATAGAAAATGAATCTATAAATATATCTGAAAAATTTAAAGTTATAATGAAAAAAATAGAGCAAATTACATTGAATATAGAAGATTTAAGTTCAAGTTCAGAAGAACAGAGTGCTTCGACTGAGGAAATATCCACAGGAATGGATAAAATTACCAAAGATATATCTCTTATTTCAGAGGAAATTTCAAATATAACTAATTCAATAAATATACAAAGCCAGAATATTGAAGAATTAGATAAATTCACAAAAGATTTAGAAGAAAAATCGTTGATTTTAGTAAAAGGTTTAAAAAGGTTTAAAATAAGTTAATTAAATGAATACTGTATGAGTGCTGTTTGTTAGCACTCATATTTTTTATATAATATTAAAATTAACCGATATATATAATGGAGGTGATATAATGAGAATTAATAATAACATTGAATATTTTAAGTACTTTGAAATTAGAATGATTGATGAAAATTTTTCTGAAGGAAAGAATAAAGAGGAAGCAAAAGAAGATGTATATATTAAAACAGAAATAGAATATATGAAGGCAACATATTCTAATTTATATAATAAAAAGATAGAAATTAATTCTAAGCGTTGGAAAGAATTGAAAAATAATTTTCAAATGATGTTTGATGAATTTAAAGCTTGGGTAGAAGATAAAATAAAAAAACAATTAGGAATTACTCAGGATGAAAAAATAGAAATGAAAAAAGAATTAGAATATGGGAAATGGAGTCCTGAAAATGTATCTGATAGAGTAATAGAATTTGCTAAATCAATTTCAAATGGAGATAAATCTAAAATTGAATTGTTAAAGAATTCAGTGAAAGAAGGATTTGATAATGTAAAAGGATTGATGGGTGGCACATTGCCAGAAGTTAGTGAGAAAACATATAATTTAGTTATGAAAAAATTTGAAAGTTGGGAAAAAGGTGAAGATAGAATACAAATTGAGGAAGATAGCATAGAATATATTAATGTAAAACAGGAAGTAATTAAAGATAATAAAAGATAATTTGATTAAGAATATAATCTTAGAATATTTTTGATTTTTTTAAACTTTTTAAAGAATATATTATATAGCTTTATTTTTCTTTATAAAAGTTCTATAAATAATTAAAGAAATTATTATAGTTAAAATACCAGCATAACTCGCTAAAGCATCATATATAGAAAAATATCTATACGGAGATAATGCCTGTATATACTCACTTCCAATTGGAAGAATAAAAATTATAGCTCCAAAAAAATATAAAAAGAATTTTCTATGAAAGTAGCTTTTTAAAAATAAAAACATTCCACCAGCATATGCTAAAAAATGCCAAATTTTATCTTCTCCTTTAAATCTAGAATAATTAAAAGGAGCCCTTGGCGTAGTTGCAAAATATATTAATATTATTAAATATAATATAAAAAGTATATCCCAAAATATAGTCTTTATTTTTTTAATCATGACAACCTCCTTTTATATTATTTTACCATAATTATTTAAAAAATCCATGCAACATTTGTTGCATGGATTTAAAAAAATATAGTTTAAAATACTATTTCGGCTCCTATTAATAATGGCCATGGGAAAAATCTTGGAATTAATATAAATTTATTTTCTTTATTTAAAGGTTTAATAACAGAGGTAAATCCATAGATTAATTCTAATGATAGATTATCATTTAAAGCAAATCCTAAAGAATCTTTAATGTAACTTTTTGCTATTTTTGAAAAAAGTAGTTTATGTCAATTCCAGTATATATAGCAGGAATAACCCTATAACCAAAAATAGCAAAATTTATAATATCTAAACCTATAGAAATTTTTGAATGTACATTTTAAGAACTGAAATCAACATCCTCTAAAACACTTGAGTCAAAACCAGCATATGAGATACCAACTACATTATTGTTTTCTATTAAGACGGAGTCATTACTAAACCCTAAATTTTCTAAATCATATATTTTTTCAATAGGTATATTATTTTGAATGCCACCATAAATGGAATAACCAGAGAAGCCAATGAAAATATCAGTCCAATAATAACCACCAACTATATAATTTGAAAAAGAAAAGGTAACTAATATTAAAAAAGAAATGATAAAAAAATTTTTTTCATAATATCACCTCCTGATTTTATTAAAAAATGTGAAAAAATATATATAGAAAAAAATTTACAAAAAAATAATTATTTCAAAATATATATAAACTATTATTATATAAAATAAAGTGTTTAATTTTATTTCGTTAATAAATTTATTAACATTATAATAATAATATATTAATATAGTATATAAAAATATTTAAAAGAATATGAAGGAGGTTTTATAATGAACTTAAAAGAATTTAATGAATTTAGAGAAAAAATGAATGAAAAAATATTGAATAATGGGACATTAAATACAAAAAGATTTTTTAATTTGGATGGTGCTGTGTATAAAGATGGAGCAATACCAACAAAGTATAAGGAAATGTTAGGTCTTGTAGCATCTATGGTTTTACGATGTGAAGGGTGTATTGCATATCATATTAAAAGATGTCTTGAAGAAGGGGTAACAGATGAAGAATTTTATGAAGTATTTGATATAGCTTTAATAGTTGGAGGATCTATAGTAATTCCACACTTAAGAGAAGCTGTAGCATTTTTAGAAGAAGCAAAAAAAGAAATTATAGGTGAATAAAATGAAAACCAAATTATTGAAAATTAATCCATTTGATATAGATTTAAATAAAATAAATATAGCAGCAGATATTATTAAACTGGGAGGATTAGTTGTTTTTCCTACAGAAACTGTGTATGGATTAGGTGCAAATGCATTAAATGAAAAAGCGGCAAGAAAAATATATGAAGCTAAAGGCAGACCTTCAGATAATCCACTTATTATGCATTTTGATAAATTAGAAAAAATAAAAGATTATGTTTATATTACTAAAGAGTTATATGAAAAAATAAAAGTATTTGTTCCTGGCCCAATTACTTTTGTATTAAAAAGAAAAAATATAGTTCCAGATATAATAACTGCAAATATGGATACTGTAGCTGTTAGAATTCCAGCACATCCTATAGCAAATAAGTTAATAGAAATGTCTGGAGTACCAATTGCGGCCCCAAGTGCTAATTTATCTGGGAAACCTAGTCCAACGATAGCAGAACATGTTATTGAAGATATGTTAGGAAGAGTTGATACAATTATAGATGGTGGGAATGTAGACTTTGGTTTAGAATCTACAGTTATAGATTTGACAGAAGAAACACCTTCTATATTAAGACCTGGCCCAATAACACCAGAAAAATTAAAAGAAGTATTTGGAGAGATTAAAATTCCAGAATTTATATATGGTAAAGCTAAAGTTGATATAGCAAAAGCACCAGGTATGAAATATAGGCATTATGCTCCAGATAAGAAAACTATTTTAGTTGAATATTCAAGAGATAGAATTAATATAATTAAAGAAAAAATAAAGAATTATAAAAATCCTTTGTTAGTTTTATTTGAAGAAGATAAGGTATATTTTAATGAATATGATATAATTGTTTCAGGTAGAGAAAATGATTATTATAAGATTGCGGTGAACTTATTTTCTATTTTAAGAAATGCAGATAAGACAAATAATGATGTAATAATAATAGAAGGTGTAGAAGATAAAGGGCTAGGTATTTCTATAATGAATAGATTAAGAAAAGCTTCTACTGAAATATGGGGTGAATAATTTGAGATTATTATTTGATGTAGGAAATACTCACATAGTTATAGGGTTATTTAAAGATAATTTTATAAATACATGGAGAATAGGTACTAAATCATTTGAAACAGAAGATGAATTATATTCACATTTATATCCATTGTTTAAAAGGGAACAAATTGATGAAATTGAAATTAATTCAGTTATTATATCATCTGTCGTGCCTTCAATAAATTATATATTAGGGAAATTTGCACAAAAATATTTTAATACAGAAGCAATTTTTGTTAATTCAAAAAATTTAAATAATATGAAATTAAATGTTGATTACCCAAATGAAGTGGGTGCTGATAGAATAGCCAATGCCTTAGCGCTAAAAAAATATTATGGTGAAAATGCTATAGCAATAGATTTTGGAACTGCTATAACAATAGATGTGTTATATAATGGTAATTTCATAGGTGGTTCAATAATACCAGGAATAAATACTCAAATGATGGCATTATTCTCTAAAACAGCTAAATTGCCTCAAGTTGAATTAAAATTTCTTGATTATTCAGTTGGTAAAAACACAATAGATAATATTCAAATAGGTATTATTAAAACAGTTGTATATGGAATTCAAAGATTATTATTAGATATAAAAAATGAATATAACACTCATTTTAATATAGTTATTACAGGAGGAATAGGAAAATCATTACAAGGTATAATTCCTGAATTTAATAACTATGATCCATATCTAACACTTAAAGGAGTCAACGTTTTCTATGAAATATTGAAAGGAGTAGATTAATGGCATCATTTTTGCTAATTAATCCATGGATATATGATTCTGCAGCATATGATTTCTGGTTAAAGCCTTTAGGATTATTATATTTAGGAAGTATATTAAAAAATCAAGGATATGATGTATTTTTAATAGACTTAATGAATAGATATGATAAGTATTTTGTAGAAAAAAATCTAATTAAAGATAAATATTATGGAACTGGAAAGTTTTATTATGAAGAAGTTGAAAGACCAGATATTATTAAAAATATACCAAGAAAGTTTAAAAGATATGGACTTCCCAAGCAAGAGTTTATAAATAGATTAAAAGAATATAATAATGTTGATGGGATTTTAGTTACCTCAGTAATGACATATTGGTATTATGGAGTATATAAAACCATAGAAACAATTAGAGAGGTTTTTCCTGAAAAGCCAATATTTCTTGGAGGTATATATGTAAACATAATGCCTCTCCATGCAAAAAAAACATTTGAAAAATTAAATGTAAATATAATTAATGGAACTGGTAATGTTGCAGCAAAAAAATTACTTGATTATTACGATGAAACATTAAATGAATTAGATTGGTTTGAAGAATTAGAACCTGCATATGAATTATATGAAGGAGAATTGCCTAATATAGTTATTACATCTTCGATAGGTTGTCCGTATAAATGTACATATTGCGTAACTCCTAGAATGTGGAAATATCAAAGAAGAAGTATAAAAAATATAATTAAAGGCTTAGAAAAAATACTAAACTATAAACCAGTAGACGATGTGGTGTTTTTTGATGATGCCTTTTTAATACACCCTGAAAGAGAGAAATTATTAGAAGAATTGTCTAAATTTAATGTAAGGTATCATCTTCCAAATGGTATTCATGCAAAATTAGTAAATAAAAAAATTGCAAAATTATTTTCAAAAGCTAATTTTAAAGTAATAAAATTAGGGTATGAAACATCAAATGAAGAGATGCAGAAAAAAACTGGTGGTAAAGTAACAAATGAAGATTTAGTTAGAGCTTCTAATTATTTATTAAATGAAGGGTTAAACGAAACATCTGCATATATTATGGCTAATTTACCTGATCAAAAGGTTGAAGATGTAATTAAAGGAATAGATTTTTGTATGGATTTAGGTATAATCCCTTCAGTAAATGAATTTACTCCTATTCCTAATACACCTCAATATAATGAGTTAGTTCAAAGAAGTTGGTTAGATTATGATATTGATCCATTGCTATTAAACAATACATTTTTGCCATATTGGTGGAAATATGGAATGAATGTAGAGCAAATAGAATATATTAAAGCATATTTAAATAAAAAGAGGGTATTAAAATGGAAAGTTTAAATGATGAAAATATAAAAGATATAAAAATTTTAATTGAAAATCTTGATAAAATTGAAAATTTAATAGATAGAATTATATATAATGGAGATTTTGAAACATTGCCTAAAATATTAGATCAGAGAAAAAGCATTCTAGAAAAAATGTTAATTTTTTCATCGTCACAATTAATACAAGATAGGATAGATAAATTACTTGAAGACGATAAAAAAAGAATAGAAATTATTAAACCAGAAATGGAAAAAATAAAACAAATGTTGAAAACTACAAATAAAGGTAAAATTGCCATAAAAAATGGTTATATGAAAGTACAGGATGAGGTAGCAAAAAGAAGATTTAATTCTAATGGGTAGGTGAAAGAATGAAACCAGGAGATATAAAATTCTTATCCAAAAAAATAATGGAAGTAGGAGAAATACCCTTAATATGGGGACATTTTGGGGTTGGTAAGACTGATATAGCAAAAGATATAGCAAAAGAAACAAATAGAGAATTAATAATTTTAATAATTTCTCAAATGGAACCAGGTGATTTAATTGGATTACCTTCAAAAGAAGAAGATAAAACTGTTTTTTTAAAACCAGATTGGTGGCCAGAAAATAATAATACTATAATTATGATTGATGAAATAAACAGAGCACATAGATCTATTAGAAATGCCATAATGCAATTGTTATTAGATAGAAGAATTCATAATCATGTTTTACCTGAAGGTACATGGATAATGGCTGCAGCAAATCCACCAGATGATGATTATGATCAAGTGGATTTAATAACAGATCCAGCATTTATGTCTAGATTTTTTCATTTAAGTTTAAACCCTGAAGTGAATGAGTGGATTAAATGGGCACAAAACGAAAAAGTTTCAAATGAAATTATATCTTTTATTAAAGAATATCCGGAATTTATTTCTAATGGAAAAAGTGTATCATATAGGTTAGATTTAAAGCCTAGCCCTAGAAGTTGGTATAAACTTAGTAATGTTTTAAAAAATTTAAATGAAGATGAAATAAAAGAGTATGCATATATTTTAGCTTCAGGAATAGTTGGACCTGAAGCCGCTAGAACATTTTTAAATTTTATTGAAAGTAAAAGTAATATACCTACGCCTGAGAAAGTATTATTTGAGATGGATGAAATATTAATTAATAGAATAAAAGAAATGAGTATAGATGAGAAAAACTCTATTATTTTAAGATTAAATAAGTATTTTGAATTATTGGAAGAGGATGAAATGGTAAGCATTTTAGATAATTCTGAACATAAATTAATGGCAAAAAATATAAAGGAATTATCTAAAATAATTTCAAAAGATTCAGCTTATTCTATATTGAGAAATATAGATCATTTTGCTAATAAAAATAAAGGTTTAAAAAAAGCTTTTTTTGAAAAATTGTTTGAAGAGTTGGCAATTGTTTTGGATAATGTAAATTGGTTAGAAGAGATTTAACAGAACTATGGTATAATATTAGTTGAAATCTTTAAATTCCTAATGGGAGGGGTTAAATATGCCTTATGTAAATACAAAAGTTATTTTGGAAAATGCTGATAAAAATGGTTATGGAGTTCCAGCTTTAAACATTAATAATCTTGAATTTTTGCATTATATAATTGAAGCTGGAGTAAGAATGAATTCACCTGTGATTATAGAAACAAGTCAAGGTGCAATGAAATATGCAGGTAATGGAGATTTTAGAAAAGGTGCAGAAATTTTTGTAAAAATGGTAAAAACATTTGCAGATGAAGTAGATATCCCTGTAGCATTACACTTGGATCATGGTAAAAGTTTTGAGTATATAATTGCTGCTATTAAAGCAGGGTATTCATCAGTAATGATTGATGCTTCTGAACATCCATTTGAAGAAAATATGAGAATTACAAAAGAAATAGTTAGAATTGCTCATGCAGCTGGTGTATCTGTAGAAGCTGAATTAGGTCAATTAGCTGGAGTTGAAGATGAAGCTGTAGCAGCTGAAAATGTATTAGTTGATCCAGAAGAAGCAAAAATATTTGTTGAAGAAACAGATGTAGATTTCTTAGCTCCTGCAGTAGGAACATCACATGGTGCTTTTAAATTTAAAGGAGCTGCAAAAATAGACTATGATAGAATAAAGAAAGTAAAAGAATATGTAAAAAGACCATTAGTATTACATGGAGCATCCTCTGTAGTTCCTGAGTTTGTTGAAATTGCAGAAAAACATGGAGCAGATTTTGGAGGAGCTAAAGGTGTTCCATCAGAAATTTTACAAGAAGCAGTAAAATATGGAATTAATAAGGTTAATACTGATACAGATTTAAGGATTGCTTTTGTTGCTGGTTTAAGAGAATTCTTAAATGGTAATCCAAAAGAATTTGATCCAAGAAATTATTTCAAATTAGCTAGAGAATATACAATAAAAGTAATTACTGATAGAATGGAAGTTTTAGGATCAGCTGGAAAAGCAGATTTATTCTAAAATTAACGCTTGGAAAATTAAAAATAAAGATTAAAGGCTCCAGTACTCTCTGGGGCCTTTAATCTTTATTAAAATATTTTATGAATGATTAGGATGCTTTACATTTAAAATATACTTCTTAATCCACTTTTGTGTCTATTTATTTTACATTGGATAGGTCTAATTTTATTTTAGGATCATTTAATAACCTTAGCATATCTTCCTTATTATATTTTTCATCTATTTTTATCGTACATATTTACCATTAATACAGTTCTCTTATATCTCATTACTTCTTTTTTAACACATCTGAATATTTTCTTTTATATAAAAAAACACCCCCTACTTTTATTTTATTACTTTTGGGGGTGTTTTTTAATTGTTTATCCTTTTACAGAACCTTGAGTTAATCCGCCAACTAAATATTTTTGCATTGATAAGAATAGTAATACCATTGGAACAGCTCCTAATAATGCAGCAGCAGTGAATAATCCCCATTCAGTTTCAAATGGTCCAGATGTAAATGTTTGTAATCCGACTGCATATGTATAATTAGTTTCACTAGATAATACAATTCTTGCTAATACAAATTCATTAAATGTCCCCATGAAAGATAATATAGTTACAACAGCTAATATAGGTGATGCTAATGGTAGTACTATTCTCCAAAATGTTTGAAATCTTGTAGCTCCATCAATCATAGCAGATTCTTCAAGTGAATCTGGAATTGTATCATAATACCCTTTTATAAGCCACATATTAAATGAAACTCCACCAAGATATACAAATATCAAACCAGATAATGTATCAAGTCCAATTACACCAAAATAATCTCCCATGAATTTTAACATTCCGTATAATGCAATCATATACATAATTGCAGGGAACATTTGAATTAGCATTAAATACAATAAACCTTCTTTTCTTCCTATAAATCTCATACGGCTGAAAGGATAAGCTGCAACTGCGGTGATCATAACAGTTAAAATTGAAGTTATACCAGCTACTATAATAGAATTTAATAACCATCTTAAGAAAGGCTTTCTTTGTTTTGGATTCCAATTATCTAAAAGATTGTATATATTTTTATCTATTTCTCTTAAATCATTTTTTAATGATTTATATTTTACAGAATCAGCTAAATCTGAAATGATTCTAGATGATCTAGAAATATTCGCTTTAGCTGGACCAAATTTAGAGTTATATATAGACGATATTTCCGTAATAGGTAAAATATCTGCAGTATAACCAGCGTAATTTATTTTTAAATAGTTTTCTGAATTATTTTCTATATCATTAATTTTATCTTCAATATTTAACATAATATCATTAAAAGCTATTTTACTAGAGTAAAATTTTTCCGAAGCTTCAAAAATATCTTTTCGTAATGTAAAAATATTTAAGTCTTTTTTATAAGGCTTATAATATTCAACTAATTTTGAACTTAATATATTTGCAAGGAATTCAGATTCATAATAATTATTTATTGGAATATTTGTAAATTCTTTTAAAATAGTGAATTCACCATATTTTTTTAGTTTATCAAAATTTTCTAATATATCTTTGTTTTTGGTATATATTTTGTTATACCTTGAATTTAATTCGTTAAGTTTTGAATTTAAATCATCTAAATTATTTTGATATGTATTAAATTCGTCTAATTTAAGCGATAGATTTAAAATTAAATTATTTAAAGTAAATAACGTATCTTCATATTCATCAATAACGCTAACTATAGTTTTAAATGCTGGATTTGTTTTTTCTAAATTAGGATTAATGTATTTTAGATTATCTTTCAACCATCCAAAAGCATCGTAATATTTCTTTATAGCATCTTTATAAACATCAAAATCAGCTAACTTTAGTATATTATCATATATTTGAGAGAAAGCATTATAAAACATAGTAACTTTTTCTGATAAAATCATTACTTCTGGTGAAGATATAACGGTATTAATATTTTTGTCTAATATATTTTTAGCAGACTCTATCTTTGAACTATTAGGAATGTATAATTCTAATAATGCAGTTAAATCATTATTATACTTTAATAATAAGCTTTCAATATTTGATAATTTATTTTTTATTAATGAAATATCTTTTTGAGTATCATTAATTTCTTTTTCTAAATTAACCATTATATCTAAATCTTCGCCTATAGTTTCTTTTTCTAAATTAGCAAAATATTCATCAATCTTAGATGCAATATTTAATATTTCTTTCCAATTATTTGATAAGTCTTTAATCATAGGATCTAATTTTAAAAGATTATCATTTGATTCAATTTTTAACCATTTTTTGTATGTTTTAATCTTCCAAAGTGTATAGTTTGGTTTTGTGGAGTATATAGTTTCAATTGAAGCATCATAATAATCCATATTTTCATTATTTCTTTCAATATTATTTAAAACATTTATTATACTTGAACGCAAATCAATGTATTTTTTTATTTGATAATTTAATTCATTTATTTTATCTTTAATACTTTTAATATAATCTTTATTGAAATTGTTCTTTTCTTCTAGTTCTAGTAAATTATCATATTCCAACTCTCTAGCCTTGTTAATATCTAAAATAATATTTTTATCATTTAAAGAGTTTTTTAGGTTAGTAAATCTTGTTTCAATACTATTAAGATAGTCTTTGGTTTGAGAAATATAGGATTTAAAAGAGTTTAATTCATCAGTAAGTTTATTTTGTGCTTCATCTATACTAAGATCTGAATTTTCGCCTATGAAATGTAAAGTACCATTTATATCTTTTATTAATTCTGGAACTGTTGCTCTAGGGAATAATAAGTCCCTATAATAATTTAATGTGATTCTAGAAGAGAATAATTTTGGAGAAAAAGCCGCATTATCTCTTCTAATAGATGTAGTTACAACCCAAACTAAAGGGAAAAGAACAATAATTAAAACAATAATTAAAAAAATATGTCTTAATACATAATTTTTCTTTTGTATCATAGCCATTATCTGCTCACCTCTTCAAATGCCCCTGATAATTTAAAGTTGAAATAACTTATTGCAGAAACTATAGCAAAAATTAATATAGAAATTGCACTTGCAAATCCAAAATCTTGGCCTCTTGAACCTTCAAATGCAAGTTTATATGTGTATGAAATCAAAATATCTGTAGAACCGGCTGGGGTTGTAGCACCTGGCATTGCAGGTCCTCCGCCTGTTAAAAGATAAATATTAACAAAATTATTAAAATTAAAAGCAAAACTACTTACTAATAATGGTGTTAAAGATACCATTAATAATGGTAATGTAATTTTTCTAAATTGAGTCCATCTTGTAGCTCCATCAATAGAGGAAGCTTCATATAATTCATCAGGAATACTTTGCAATGCACCTAAAGTAATTGTCATCATATATGGAAATCCAAGCCATGTGTTAACTATTAAAACGGCTACCTTAGCCCAGAAAGGATCATTTAACCATTTTATAGGTTCTAGTCCTAGATTTGATATAACAAATCTATTTAAAATACCGTATGTTTCATTAAAGAATCCATTTCTCCATATTAAAACAGAAATAAAACCAGGGACTGCCCATGGTATTATTAAGAGAGTTCTATATAAAATTCTACCTTTCATAAATTTATCATTTAGCATTAAAGCTAATACCATTCCTATTATAAAGCTAAACAATACACTTAAAGCAGCATAAGTAAATGTCCAAGAAAATATTTTTAAGAAAGGTCCTGATATTTTGGGATCATCTTTAATTCTGTTAAATTGATATGCTCCAACAAAAGATGAAAAACCTATTAAACGATTTAATTCGCCCTTTTCATTATAATCCCAAAAAGCACTATCTTTTTCAATTAATTCAGTATTTGTTCTAGTATTATATATAACCGTTTTATATTTTTTCTTGTTATTTTCAAATATAGGTTTAACTTTTAACTCATATATTCTATATGCTTCAGAAAACTTCTTATATATATATCTTGAGGATAATCTATATACTTTTCCATCATAATTTTTTAATTCTAGCATACCTATATATTTTTGTCTTAATACCGAATTATAATATGCAGAATTTTTAAATGTACTAGAATCATTTGGAGAGTAAAAATACACGTATTTTTCACCATTGTTATCTTCAAACCCCAAAATATTTTCTATCTTTTCTTCAATAGTACTTAAATTATTTAATTCTTTTTTTAGAAATGCAGTATAAGTGTTTCCGTTAAATGAAACTGATAAAGAATTTTCATTTACTTTTTTTAAATCCGAAGAAGCATTTTTGGCATTTCCTTTTGAATCATAAATAATATCTTTTGGTTTTTCAGTTAATAATATTTCCTTATCATTATACAAAACAATTAAAAACTCTTCAGTAGGTTTAAAATCTTTTTGTTTTACAAAGATTTTAAAATTATAACTATTTGCATTTTCTGGCTCATACAAATAATTTGGATCATTTAATAATATTTGCATTGCCTGATCCCTGGTAAATAAATGCCCTGTCCCATAATTTGTAAATGCTGTTCTAACTGTATAATATATGGGATAAACTGTCAAAATAAATAAAAAAAACATTGCAGGTAAGGTGTATCTGTATGGATAACCCTTTTTAGAAAAAATGGCTAGATTAGCTAATACTACAAATGCACCTATAACAATAGCTAAACCGTAATTTCCTAAGCCGGAAAGTATAAATATAGACCATACTAAACCAGCGTTCATTAGAGATATGACTGTATATAACAACAACTTTCCAAGGACTTTCATGGTTTCCCTCCCTTAAAATGTATGAAAAATTTAGATTTTTTACAATAATAGGGTATTCTTAATTATTATAACATAAAATAAGTGATTTTGTGTAATAATAAACAATATATTTATGTTAATAAAAAAATGTTATAATAAAAAAAAATAAAAGAGGTGTTAGTATGAATTATATAGCATTATGTTCATTAGGTTTAGAAAAAATCCTTTCAAATGAATTAAAGAAACTAAATTATACTATTCAAAATGCAAATGAAGGAATGGTAGAATTTTCTGGAGAAGATTTAGATTATTATAATCTTAATTTAAGATTAAGAACTGCAGAGAGAATATATATAAAAATAGCTGAATTTTATGCCGAAACTTTCGATGAATTGTATGAAGGAATTAAAGATGTTAAATTATCATATTATTTACCAAAAAATGGAAAAATTATAATTGATAAGGTAAGAACTTCAAAGTCTTCATTATATAATCAATCTGTAATACAATCTATAGTAAAAAAATCCATGATAGATAAATTAAAAAAAGAATATAGAATAAATTCGTACAATGAAGAAAAAGGCATATATAAATTTAGAGTATATATTAAAAAAAATAAAGTAACAATTACATTAGATACAACTGGCGAAGGATTGCATAAGAGGGGATATAGAAAATTAGTTAGTGAAGCACCATTGAGAGAAACCATAGCTGCAGCTATGATATTAATGGCAGGTTGGAAAAGGAAACATGTGTTAATTGATCCTTTTTGTGGCTCGGGAACGATACCAATTGAAGCTGCATTATATGGATTAAATATTGCTCCTGGGTTAAATAGGAATTTTATTTTTGAAACTTGGCATAATTTTAATAGTGAAAAATTTGAAAACTTTAGGAAAAAAGCCATTAGTGAAATAAAATATAATGATTTAAAAATATATGGTTTTGATAAAGAATTTAAAATGATAGAAATAGCTAAAAAAAATGCAGTTAATTTAGAAGAATATATACACTTTGAAAAGAATAATATGGAGAGCATTAAATTAGATTATGATGAAGGATATATAATAACTAATCCACCATATGGAGATAGATTAGGAGATAAAAAACATGCAGAAAAATTATATGAACAAATGAGATATTTGAAAAAAAATTATCCTAATTTTAAATACTCAATTATAACATCACATGAAAAATTTGAAGATTATTTTGGTTATAAGTCTGATAAAAAGAAAAAAATAGTAAATGGTAAACAAACATTATATATATATGAATATAAATGAGAGAGGATGACCTCTCTCATTTATTATGAAATAATTATTAACTCTTGATCGCCGTCTACATTATCGCCTTTTTTAACTAATATTTTTTCAATAACTCCATCATAATCACTTAATATTTCATTTTCCATTTTCATTGCTTCTATTATTAATAATTTTTGACCTTTTGAAATTCTAGTTCCTTCAGAAACGTTTATGTCAACAATGACTCCTGGTAATGGTGCTTTAACTACATTTTTTCCAGAACTAGTTACAGCAGGACTAACCTTCTCTGGTTCAACTTTTTTTACTGGGATTTCTTTGGGTTGTGGAGCTGGTTTTTCTGGCTGAGATGTATGAGTGACTGGTTCTGAAATATTTCCATTTAATTCTTCAACTTCAACTTCATATGATTTTCCATTTACTTTTACATTAAATTTCCTAATCATTTTCTCCCTCCTAATCTTCTAGCTCTCCAGGTTACAGCAGGTGGTAACATTCCCCACATGCTCATCTTAGAGGTTTTATTTATATTGTTAATAGGTTTAATATTTTTAATTCTATATGTTTTACTTCCCATAGTAGCAGCAATAGCTCCCATAATAGCAGCAATAATTTCCTCATCATTATCTTCATTTTTTGTAGTATTAGAATTTAATGGTGCAGGATTTGTGTGAGGAATATTGATTTCTTTTTTCACTTTTTTTTCTGTAGAAGATATATATTTAAATAAAATGAAAAATAAACTAAGTATTGCTAAAACTAAAAATACAATTACGATACCTACAAAAGTTATAGATAATACTTCACCCATAATTACACCACCAATTATAATGGAATATTTCCATGTTTTTTGTTTGGTCTTGATTCTGCTTTAGTTTCAGCAACAAATAAACTTTGTATTAATATTTTTCTTGTTTCTTTTGGGTCAATAACATCTTCAATATAACCTCTTCCAGCTGCAGCATAAGGATTAGCAAATTCTTTTTTATATTCTTCAATTTTTTCCATTCTTGTTTTTTCTGGATTTTCTGAATTTGATATATCTTTTCTAAATATTATATTAGCTGCACCTTCGGATCCCATTACGGCTATTTCAGCTGTTGGCCAAGCAAAAACAAAATCCGAACCTATATGTTGTGAAGCCATTGCAATGTAAGCTCCACCATATGCTTTTCGTAAAATTACAGTTAATTTTGGCACAGTAGCTTCACTATATGCATATAATAATTTTGCTCCATGTCTAATAATTCCACCATGTTCTTGATTAACACCTGGAAGAAATCCAGGAGTATCAACAAATGTGATTATTGGTATGTTAAAGGCATCACAAAATCTAATAAATCTAGCAGCCTTATCAGATGAATTAATATCCAAGGAACCAGCTAATACTTTAGGTTGATTAGCAATAATTCCTACACTTTTTCCACCTAATCTTCCAAAACCAACAACAATATTTGGAGCAAAATGCTTATGTACTTCAAAGAATGAATTATTATCTAATACTAAATTTAAAATATCCCTTACATCATATCCTTTTTTAGGATTTGGAGAAACTATATTATAAATTTCTTCAGGTAAATCTACATTGTTATCAAATTCTAAATCTTCTGGTATTTCTAAATTATTTGAAGGAATATAAGATAATATTTTTTTAGTTATTTCTAAAGCTTCTTGATCAGATGATGCAACAAAATGAGCAACACCACTTTTAACATTATGAGCCATAGCACCGCCTAATGCATCTTTATCTACATCTTCTCCTGTAACGGCTTTAATTACTTGTGGGCCTGTTATAAACATTTGTGATGTTTGATCAACCATAATTATAAAATCCGTAATAGCAGGAGAATAAACAGCTCCACCAGCACATGGTCCAGCAATAACAGTTATTTGTGGAATTACACCAGAAGCTAAAGTATTTCTATAGAAAATTCCACCATAACCATATAATGAATCAACGCCTTCTTGAATTCTCGCACCACCAGAGTCATTTATTCCAATAATAGGGATTCCATATTTCATAGCCATATCTTGCAATTTCATAATTTTTTTTGCATGCATTTCACCTAAAGATCCACCTTGAACAGTAAAATCTTGTGAATAAATTGCTACTTTTTTACCATTTATAGTACCTATTCCAGTTACGACACCATCATATGGAAAGTTCTTTTTATCAAGACCAAAATATGTGCTTCTATGTTTTACAAATAAATCTGTTTCAACAAATGATCCTTCATCAACTAATAATTCTATTCTTTCTCTAGCGGTTAATTTTCCAAGTTTATGTTGTTTTTCAACTTTATCAGCTCCACCGCCTTTAAGAAGTTTTTCTTTTCGTTTTAAAAATTCATCATAAATTTCTTGAAATTTTTCATCCATTTATTACACTCCTTTCGGATTATTTATGTTCAACTAATTCAACAAGCACTCCGTTAGTTGTTTTTGGATGTAAAAATACAACTTTTGTATTATGAGCTCCATCCTTTGGTTCATCGCTTAATGGTTTTAATTCTAATGATTTTGCCTTTTCAATCATACTTTTTACATCGTCAACTTCATATGCAATGTGATGCATGCCTTCACCCTTTTTTTCTAAAAAACTTGAAATTTCTGATTTTTCATGAAGGGGTTCTAAAAGCTCTATTCTAGTATCTCCTACTTTAATAAAAGCAACTTTTAGTCCTCTATCTTCAAGAATTTCTTCGCCTGTAATTTCTAATCCAAGAAGATCATTATATAATTTTAATGCATTTTCAATAGATCTTACAGCAATTCCAATATGATCAATTTTCTTCATTATTATTCACCTCACAAATAAAATTCATAATTTTTTTCTTTAAATCTTCCATATTTTTAAATTCAAAATCTCCTGATTCAATTATATCATCAATATTTCTTATTATAGAACTTCTAACTCTTCGTTTTGTTCTTCTTTTTTTTCTAAATTCATATTCTCCACTACTTTTTATAGTATCAAAATGATTATCAATCCATTGTATAATTTCATTAATTCCTTCATTGCGTATAGCGCTTACTGGAAGAATAACTTTTGATTTAGAGTCGCTTTCTAAAGATAATGTATTTTTTAGTTGCAAAATAAATTTATCTGATTCTGGTAAATCCATTTTATTAACAATATACGCATCAGCAATTTCCATTATACCTGCCTTAAACATTTGTATTTCATCACCATTATTAGGTGATAAAACCAATAATATAGTATCAGCAACAAATATTACCTCAATTTCTGATTGTCCTGCTCCAACAGTTTCAATAATAATTTTGTCAAAGCCAAAAGATTTCATTACATCAACTATATCATATATAGAATCGCATAATCCACCAACACTTCCACGTGAAGCAACACTTCTTATATAAACATTTTCTTTTCCCGATAAACTTCTCATTCTAATTCTATCGCCTAAAAAAGCACCTCCAGAAAAAGGACTAGATGGATCAACTGCTATAATACCAATTTTTAAACCTTGATTAACCCATTTATTAACCATTTTTGATAATGTAGTGCTTTTTCCAGCTCCGGGACTACCTGTTATTCCAATTATTTGAGCGTCTTTTTTTGGTTTTGGTAATTTATTAATAATTTCCCAAGCATAATTGATATTATTTTCAACTAATGAAATTATTTTTGCTAAAGCATATTTGTCACCATTTTTAAATTTTTCAATTATCTCCTGCAATTTCTTTCACCTTACTAGTAATTTTTTCAAGAGATGTTCCAGGTCCAAAAACTTCAGAAATTCCCATTTTTTTCAATTCAGGAATATCATCCTCTGGAATAATTCCTCCTAAAAATACAGGAATTTGAGCATTTTTTTCTTTTAAAAGATTTAATATTTTTTCACATAATTTCATATGAGCGCCTGATAATATAGATAATCCAATTACATTAACATCTTCTTCTAATGCGGTATTAACAATATCTTCAGGGGTTTGTCTTATTCCGGTATATATAACTTCCATTCCAGCATCTCTTAATGCTCTAGCAACAACCTTAGCTCCTCTATCATGTCCATCTAAACCGGGTTTACCAACTAATACCCTAATTTTTCCCATTCTTAGTCCTCCTTTGATTATAATATTACAGCTTCGTGATATTCACCGTAAACTTCTCTTAATACGTCTGTTATTTCTCCTAAAGTAGCATAAGATTTTACAGCTTCTAAAATAAATGGCATTAAATTTTCATTATTTTCTGCGGCATTTCTTAATTTTAATAAGTTTTTCTTTACTAATTCATTATTTCTCTCTTTTCTTAATTCTTTTAATTTTTGTTTTTGTCTTTCTTCAACTTCTGGATCAACCTTTAATATGGAACCTGATTTTTGTTCTTCTTCTATTGTAAATTTATTTAAACCAACAATAATTTGTTCATTATTTTCTACAGCTAATTGTGATTCATATGCTGAATTTAATATTTCTTTTTGTACATAACCATCTTCTATTGCTCTTACCATTCCACCCATTTTTTCTATTTTATCAATATAATTCATAGCTTTTTCTTCAATATCTTTAGTTAATGCTTCTATTACATATGAACCGGCAAATGGATCAATTGTTTCAGTAACACCAGATTCATATGCGATTATTTGTTGAGTTCTTAATGCAATCGTTGCTGATAATTCTGTTGGTAGCCCTAAAGCTTCGTCATATGAATTAGTATGTAAAGATTGAGTTCCACCTAAAACAGCAGATAATGCTTGTATAGTAACACGTATTATATTATTTAAAGGTTGTTGAGCGGTTAATGTGGATCCTGCAGTTTGAGTATGGAATTTTAATTTTAAAGCATTTGGATTAGTAACATTAAATCTATTTCTCATTATTTTTGCCCATAATTTTCTTGCAGCTCTAAATTTTGCAATTTCTTCTATAAAGTTATTATGAGCGTTAAAGAAGAAAGATAAATTTTTACCAAATACGTTTGGATCTAAGCCTGCTTTAATAGCAGCTTCTACATATGCAATTCCATCTGCTAAAGTGAAAGCTACTTCTTGAACAGCATTTGCGCCAGCCTCTCTAATATGATAACCACTTATACTTATTAAATTAAATTTTGGTAAGTTTTTTGATCCGTATTCAAATATATCCACAATTATCTTCATTGAAGGTTCAGGAGGTAAAACATAAGTTCCTCTTGCAATATATTCTTTTAAAATATCATTTTGTATAGTTCCCCTTAGTTTATCTTGAGAAACTCCCTGTTTTTCCGCTACTGCTATTAACATAGATAATAATATTGAAGCTGTGGAATTAATTGTCATTGAAACACTAACTTTATCTAATGGAATGCCATCAAATAATATTTCCATATCTTTTAAAGAATCTATAGCAACACCAACTTTACCAACTTCACCTTCGGACATTGAATGATCAGAATCATATCCTATTTGTGTAGGTAAATCGAAAGCTACAGATAATCCGGTTTGACCTTGTTCTAAAAGATATTTATATCTTTTATTTGATTCTTCGGCAGTAGCGAAGCCTGCGTATTGTCTCATTGTCCAGAATCTTCCCCTATACATTGTTGGTTGAACACCTCTAGTGTATGGGTATTCTCCTGGAAAACCAATATCTTCTAAATAATCAATATTTTTAATATCTTCAGGAGTGTATACGCGTTTTAACTCTTCGTTATATGTAGTTTTAAATGATTCTTTCCTTTCAGGAAATTTTTCTATTGCCTTCTTTAAGGTGGATTCTTCCCATTGTTTTTTCTTATTAGAAATTTCATTTAATTTATCTTCTTTAAACATAATACACCTCCACTATATGAATAATTTTTCATAGTATATTTTACAACATTTTTTTTAATTTTGCTAATTAAAAAAAAGCCCATATAAGCTAATTTTATGTAATAATTAAGGATTATCTTTAATATGATAAGAATAATAAATTGGTATTAGTTTTAAATATATGATATTATATTATATAGATATTAATTGAAAATTACGGGAGGTTGTTATATGGCTTCGGAATCTGTATATCCCAAATTTATAGACGGGGATATTATATTTTTTATGGAAAATAATGTTACTCAAAAACAACTTTTAGAAGAGCTTTCCGAAAACCTTGATAAGCTTAATAATTTTTTTGAGGATGGAGATGGATTTTATGTATTAATAAAAAATCCAGAAATGTATTCAATTGTCCCGAAAATTGGAAAATTAGCAAAAGAAAAAAAATTATTTTTATCTGGGGCATATTTTGAAGATTTACCAGAAATTAAAAAGAAGAAAAAAGAATTTAGATTAAGCGGCACAAATATTTATAAAAAACATGTAAGATCTGGACAAATTTTAGATAATCCAGGTGATATAATAATCTTTGGTAATGTTAATCAAGGGGCAGAAATTAGAGCAGGAGGAAGCGTCATTGTTTTCGGAAAAGTAAAAGGAACAATAAGAGTAGGAATGACTCAAAATAAAAATACATTTATAGTTGCAGCTGAAATGGATTCACCATTAGTAGAAATTTGTGGTATTGTATTGAATAATTATGCATGGCCACAAGGACCTGTTTCTATTCATTATGATAATGATCAAATAAATGTAGAACCTATAGAATTATGATGGAGGTATTCAAATGGAAAGTAAAGAAATAATAAAAAAACTGAGTGATGCAGTTGGTATTTCTATGTATGAAAATGAAGTTAAGGATAGAATTATAGAGATTGCTAATGAGTTATCAACAGATTTGAAAATATTAGATGTTGGAAAAGGATCTTTAGGGATAAAATATGGAAATGGAAAAACAAAAATAGCATTATTTGCCCATATTGATGAAATTGGTATAGTTATATCTAAGATTGTAAATGAAGAATTTGTTATGGTTCAAACAATTGGAGGGGTGGATCCCAGAACTTTAATATCAAAAAGGGTTAAAGTTAAGGATAAGATAGGGGTTGTTGGTATGTTGGCACCCCATTTACAAAAACAAGAACATAGAAGCGCTGCTCCTGATTTTGATAATTTATATATTGATTTTTCTATTTCAGGTGGTACTGAAGGTTTAGAAGTTGGAGATATAGGCGTTGTGGAAGTAAAATCTGAAGAATTAAATGGAAAAATAACAGGTAAAGCTTTAGATGACAGAGCAGGTTGTGCTGTATTATTAAAAACAATAGAATATTTAAAAAAATATAGAATTGATGATAAGACTGTTTATTTATTATTTAATCAAGGTGAGGAAATAGGTCTAAAAGGTGCAAAAAGAACAAGTTTCGAAATTAATCCTGAAATAGGAATAGTTGTAGATGTTACATTTGGGAGTGATACACCACAACATTTTGAGAAAATTGAGATGGGAAAAGGACCAGCAATTGCTATTGGACCATCATTTAATACAGAAATTACAGAAAAAATTATAGAGATTGCAAAAAAATATAATATAAAACACCAGATTGAACCACTTCCTATACGTAGTGGAACAGAAGCAGATATTATCCAAATTGTAAGAGAAGGGATTAAAACAATAGGTATATCTATTCCGATTTTAAATATGCATTCTTCTGTAGAAGTTGCAGATCCAATAGATATAGATTTATCTGCGAGATTAATAGCTCAATTTATTGCTGATTATTCAAAAGAAGGTGAAATGAATGAATAAAGAATTGTTAAAATACCTACCCGAGTTAACTGAGATATCTGGTATATCAGGTAGAGAAGAAAAAGTTAGAGAGTACATATTAGAAAAAATAAAAGATAAAGTTGATGAATATCATATTGATGCGATGGGTAATTTAATTAGTAAAATTAAAGGTAAAGATTCATCAAAAAAAATAATGGTTCTTGCACATATGGATGAAGTAGGGTTTATGGTAACAAAAATAAATGATGATGGGACATTTCATATTTCTCCCGTTGGCGGGGTTGATTCAAGAGTAGTTTTTGCTCAAAGATTAAAAGTTAATGATGAAATATTAGGCGTTGTTCAAATAAAGCCTATACATTTGTTAAGCCCATCCGAAAGAAAAAACAAACCAGATTATAATAGTTTTAAAGTATATACTGGGTTTAATAAGGATGAATTGAGTAAAAAAGTAAAATTAGGAGATATGGTTACATTTGATACGAAATACTATGAAAATGGTAATAGAGCGGTATCAAAAGCATTTGATGATAGAGCAGGTTGTTCATGGATGATAAATTTAATAGATAAGATAAATGAAAGTGAAAGACCAGAATACGATACATATTTTTCTTTTGTTGTACAAGAAGAAGTAGGATTAAGAGGTAGTGGAGTTGCTGCACATCAAATAAATCCAGATGTTGCTATAGTTTTAGAAGGAACAACAGCTGGTGATTATCCTTTGCTAGATAAAGACAAATGGGCTACTCATCTAGGTAATGGACCAGCAACATTTTTTATGCATTCTGGTGTTGTATTATCAAAAGAAATATTTGATAAAATTGTAAGTATAGCAGAAGAAAATAATATAAAATTACAATTTAAAATGAGAACAGCAGGGGGAACAGATGCAAGAAGATTAGCAATTACATTAGATGGAATTCCTTCAGGGATTTTAGCTGTTCCGTCAAGATATATTCATTCACCTAATTCTATAATAGATTTAAATGATTATATAAATGGATATAGATTATTAGAGTTATTAATACTTGAAGGGAGGATTTTAAAATAATGAAAGAATTAATAAAAAAACTAACTGAGGTAAATTCACCAAGTGGAAGAGAACATGCAATTAGAGAGGTTATTATAAATGAAATAAAAGATTATGTTGATGAATATAAGGTCGATAGATTAGGTAATTTAATAGCAATAAAAAAGGGCGAATCAGATAAAACAATATTATTTGATGCACATATGGATGAAATAGGTTTAGTTGTAACCCATATAACTGAAGAAGGTTTTTTGAGAATTGAACCAGTAGGTGGAGTTAATCCTAGAGTTTTAATAGGGACAAAAGTTCAATTTAATGGTCATATTGGAGTAGTAGGATTTGAAGGAGAAACAATGGAAGAATATTCAAAAAATATGAATAATATTAATTTTGATATATTATATGTTGATATAGGTGTAAATTCTAAGGAAGAAGCAGAGAAAATAGCTCCTATAGGAACATTTGGAACATACTATTCACATTTTAATGATTTAGGTGAAAAAGTTGTCTCAAAAGCTTTAGATGATAGAATAGGTTGTGCAATAATGATTGAAGCATTAAAAAGAATAAAAAATCCAAAAAATAATTTAATATTTGCATTTACAGTACAAGAAGAAGTAGGGTTAATTGGTGCTACGGTAGCTGGTTATAATTATGATATAGATATGGCTATTGCATTAGATGTAACTGCTTCTGCAGATACCCCAAAAGCATTTAAAAGAATGTCAATGAGATTAGATGAAGGTCCATGTATCAAAATAAAAGATGGTTATACAGTAAGTGATAAGTTTGTAGTTGATACTCTAAAAGATGTTGCTAAAGAAAATAATATAAAATATCAAATGGAAGTGTTATTATTTGGTGGCACTAATGCTGGAGGATATCAAACAACAAAATCTGGTATCCCGTCTGGAACAATATCTATACCTACAAGATATATACATACTCCTCATGAAATGGTTTCTATTTTTGATGTTGAAGAAAGTGTTAAATTTGTTTTAGCCTTATCAAATTGGTGATTCAATGAATTCCTTTAAACAATTTTTGTTTTTTTCTTTAATTACGTTTTTGATGATTTTTTCATTTTTTATAATTTTAAATTTAAAATATATAGAAAGAACGGTTGAAAATATAGTAAACCGTTCTTCTCTTTCTGTTTTTAATATAATTAATAATTATAATTATGAATATAAAAATATAATAAATACATTTAATAATGATTTGCATATCAGTACAAAAATATATTATTTTAATTATATTTTAAAAAGTAGTGAATTAAAGTATGTATTTGACAATAAACAGTATATAGAATTTGAAAAAAATATTTTAGAAAAAAAGAGTTTAACCAATTTTAATGGCGAAATAATTATAAGCGATTTTAATGGTAATATATTTTATCCAAAATATCCAAATATCAAAAACTATACTTTATATGAAAGGAATTTAAGTGTATTAAAAAAAAGTACTGATTTAGTTGTAGTTTCACCTATATTTAATGTAGATGGTGAAAATTATTTATATCTATCTTCATTTATTTTTCATATAGATAATGTTCCTATAGGATATATAACTTTAGAAATAAATGTTGATTTAAAAAATTTAATGAGTTTTAATATAGATAATCTTAATTTTTATATTATAGATAAAGATACAAAGTTAATTTGGCCTAAAATCTCTTTACCATATTTTATATATTCTAAGATATTTCTATCAAATAAGATAGAGGAAAAAATTAAATTTAATGGAAACTTTTATTATTTAAAAAAGACAGATTTTGGAAATAATGTATATTTATTATCTATATTTGAAAATAAAATGTTTGAAAGATATTCATTAATGTATTTCTTATTAATATCATTATTTATTTCATTAATATTATTTTTTTGGTTAAAAAGATATATAAAGTTTGAAAATAGAATTTCAGATAATCTTTTTAAAATTAATAAAGAGCTTGAAATAGATGATTCTAAAGATATAATTAAAAAAATAAAAATAATAAAATTTAACGCAAATACTATATTTAAAGAAATAAATACATTTGAAGAAATTGAAAACAATATCTTAAATTCTTTGAAAGTATATGATGATATACTTTTTATAGGATTTTATACTAAAATACATGAGTTATATGAAATTTATAATTCAGGAGAATATAAGATATCAGATGAAATTATCAATATTTTAAAAAATACTAAGGAAATATATGAATTTAAAATACCATCTCAATTACTTGGAATAGATCATTTTTTAGTGATTAAAGAAAATAAATTAAGTGAATTAGAAAAAAATCTAATATTTAATGGTATAAAACAAATGATATATAATTATTATATAAAGATCAATAACATATTAGAATTTGAAAATTTTATGAATTATTACTTTGGATATAATTTTAAAAATTTAATTATAGCTAAGTTTAAAGAGGAATTTAATTTAAAATTTATTGAATTTAAATGCTATACATTTAAAAAAGACAATAATTTGATATTTTTAAATACATATAGTAAAAAGATGAATGATGAAATAATAGAGAGTTTAGAGATTTTATGCGATTTAAATAATATAGAGGTAAAGATTATACAATTAAAAATTCCTAAATATGATTCAAAGAAGAAAAAACTTATTAAAGAAGTTGAAAGAATTTTATCTAGTTCATATGATGAAATAGAAAGTTCATATTAAATAGAAAGTTCATATTAAAAAATGAGGTCTTTTTCAAGACCTCATTAATTTATTTTCTTAAAGAATAAAATGCTTTTAATCCTCTGTATTCAGCAATTTCTCCTAATTCTTCTTCAATTCTTAATAATTGATTATACTTAGCAATTCTTTCGCTTCTAGATAATGATCCAGTTTTAATAAATCCAGCATTCATAGCAACTGCTAAATCAGCTATAAATGTATCTTCACTTTCTCCAGATCTGTGAGATACAACATTTGTCATATTTGATTTCATTGCTAATTCCATTGTATCTAATGTTTCAGTTACTGAACCAATTTGGTTTAATTTAATTAAAATAGAGTTAGAAGCTTTTAATTCAATACCTTTTTGTAATCTTTTTACATTTGTTACATATAAATCATCACCAACAATTTGTACTTTATTAGCAACTTTAGATGTGAATTTAGTATAAGCTTCCCAATCTTCTTGATCAAATGGATCTTCAATAGATACTATAGGATACTTATTAATTAACATTTCATAGTATTCCATAGCTTCATCAGCAGATAATTCTTTTCCGTCTATATTATATACTTTTTTCTCTTCATCATAATATTCAGATGCAGCACAGTCTAAAGCAATAAATACATGTTCCCCAGCCTTATAACCAGCATCTTCAATAGCTTTAATAATAAATTGGATAGCTTCTTCATTTGAATTTAAATTAGGTGCAAATCCACCTTCATCACCTACAGCAGTAACATGACCTTCTTTTTTCAATAATGATTTTAATGAATGAAATACTTCTGCTCCAGCTCTTAAAGCATCTGAAAATTTATCAAAACCAGCAGGAACAATCATAAATTCTTGAATATCTAAGTTGTTATCAGCATGTTCTCCACCATTAACAATATTCATTAATGGAACTGGTAATACTTTTGCATTTGGTCCGCCTAAGTATTTGTATAGTGGAATTCCTAATGAATCTGCAGCAGCTCTTGCAACAGCCATAGATACAGCTAAAATTGCATTAGCTCCTAATTTAGATTTGTTATCAGTACCATCTAATTCTAACATAACTTTGTCGATTAATGGTTGATCAAATACATTAAATCCAACTAATTCTTTAGCAATAATTTCATTAATATTTTTTACTGCAGTTAATACGCCTTTTCCTTTAAATCTTGATTTATCACCATCTCTTAATTCTAAAGCTTCAAATTTTCCAGTTGAAGCTCCTGATGGAACAATAGCTCTTCCCATAGCACCACTTGCTAATTCTACAACAGCTTCAACTGTTGGATTTCCTCTAGAATCTAAAACTTCTCTTGCACTAACAGCAACGATTTCATCATACCACATGATTCTCCACCTCCCTAAGGTTTAACAAAAGTTCCTACATTGGAATCTAATATAGAATTTAATAAACTATTTTTTTCAAAGAAATTTAATACAATTATAGGCATTTTATATCTTTTGCATATTGAAAATGCTTCAGTATCCATAATTTTTAATCCAAGATTGATAGCATCATCATATGATATTTTATCATATTTTTTTGCATCTTTGAATTTTTTAGGGTCTTTATCATATATACCATCAACTTTTGTTGCTTTAATTAATACATCAGCTTTCATTTCAACAGCTCTTAATGCAGCAGCTGTGTCTGTTGTAAAGAATGGATTAGAAGTACCACCTGCGAAAATAACAACATATCCAGCATTAAAGTATAATTCTATATCATCATAGTGAATAATTCTTACAGAGGGTAAATTTACAATTTGAGAAACAACAACAGTTTTAATGCCTTTTTTCTCAAAGTAATCTTTTAAATAAAGAGCATTAATTACAGTACCAAGCATTCCAATATGGTCACCAATACTATTTGTAACTCCTTCTAATTCTCTTCCTCTAAATAAATTTCCTGCTCCAATTACCATTCCTAAATTTATTCCATGTTTTACCACATTTTTAATTTCTTCTGATAAATATTCTAATGATTTTTCATCAAATCCTTTTTTGTCTTCTCCGGACAAAACTTCTCCACTTAATTTTAATAAAATTCTTTTATACATAATATTCCCCCCTTTTCCTTAAAAAAAAGGGTGGACAAACACCACCCCTGTATTATTCACCAATTTCAAATCTTGCAAATCTTGAAACTTGTATATTTTCTCCTATTTTAGCAATAGCAGATGTAATAAGATCTTGTATTTTTGTACCCTTTTCATCAGCAAATACGAATTCTTGCTCTAATAAACAATTATCTTCAAAGAATTTATTTAATTTATTTTCTACAATTTTTTCAACAATATGTGCAGGTTTTCCAGATTCTTTCATTTCTTCTGTATATATTTCTTTTTCTTTTGCAATAACTTCTTCTGGAACATCTTCTCTTTTAACCCATCTTGGTTTCATAGCTGCAATTTGTAATGAAATTTGTTTTGCTAATTCATGGAAATCTTCAGTTCTAGCAACAAAATCTGTTTCACAATTTAATTCTAATAAAACTCCAACTCTTTCATTATGGTGAATATAAGAATATACTATACCTTCACCAGTACCTCTTCCAGCTTTTTTTGCAGCTTTTGCAGCTCCTTTTATTCTTAAGATATCAACAGCTTTATCAAAATCACCTTCAGCTTCAATTAAAGCTTTTTTACAATCCATCATTCCAGCACCGGTAGCATCTCTTAATTTTTTTACATCTGCAGCAGAAATATTCATTTCAATTCCCTCCTAATAATATATTTAAATTCAAAAATATTTTAACATAATTACTTTTCTTTTTTTAGACATTGTTATTACTAATTTTTTTAATTATAGCATCTTCCACATTTTTAGGTACCCACTGAGAAATATTACCACCATATTTTGCAACTTCCTTAACAATTGAAGAAGAAATAAAAGAATATTCAGTATCAGTCATAAGAAATAATATTTCTATATCTTTGTTTAGGGACCTGTTAGCATTTGCGAGTTGTAATTCATATTCAAAATCAGAAACAGCACGAAGACCTCGTATAATTACATTTATCTCCTTTTTTTTAGCATAATCTACTAATAATCCTGAATAACTTTCGACATGTATATTATTAAATTCTTTTAAAGCCATTTTGGTTAATTCTAATCTTTCCTCACATGAAAAAAAATATTTTTTATTAATATTATTAAGTATTGCTATATATAATTCATCAACAACCTTAGAGGCTCTTTTAATTAAATTTATATGCCCATATGTAATTGGATCAAAGCTTCCGGGATAAATAGCTCTTAACATATTTCGCCTCCTATAAATAGCTTTCTATCTTACCGGCACCTAAGATTACCCCCTCATTATCATAAACAACAGCAAATTGGCCAGGAGTAACTGCGAATATAGGTTCTTTAAAAATAACTTTTATTTTATTTTTGTCAATCTTTTCAATATATGCTTCTTTTTCTTCATTTTTCTTTCTAATTCTACATTTTGCTTCAATTTTTTCAAAATCAACTAAAAAATTAAAATCATTAGCAATTAATCCATTAAAATAAACCTTATCAGTAGGTGCAACTATAATTTGATTCTTATCGGGAAGAATTTTATATACATGCATTTTTATATTAGGATTTTTAAAATATGTAATTCCTGTTCTTTGACCAATAGTGTAATTAGTATATCCTGTATGTTCGCCAATAACTTCACCATCTAAGTTTAAAACTTCTCCTTTACTTATTTCTACATTATTTTCTTTTAGAAATCTTCTATAGTCATTATCAGGTATAAAACATAATTCTTGACTGTCTATTTTTTTTGAAATGTTCATATCTAAAGTTTCTGCTATTTTTCTAATTTCATCTTTAGTATATTTTCCGTTAGGAAAATATATTTTCGGAATATAATCCTTATTTATATATGCTAAAAAATAAGATTGATCTTTAGATTTGTCTATACCTTTTTTTATTATATTTTTATTATATTTTTTGGAAAATTCCTGTATAGCATAGTGTCCTGAAGCTACAATATCTGCATTGAATTTTTCTAATAAGTCAATAGCTAAACCAAATTTAAAGAACTTATTGCATAACATACAAGGATTTGGTGTATAACCACTTTTATATTCGTTAATAAAATAGTCAATAATTTTTTCTTTGAAATCTTCATATACTTTAATAACTTTTAGCTCAAAACCTAGTTTTTTAGCTATTCTCATTGCATCATATGTATCTGATGGGCTACAACAAATTTTTTTCTTTTCAGGTATTTTTAAAAAGACTTCATCGGGAATAGTTTTAAAATGGACCCCAATTACTTCATATCCTTCTTTGATTGCCAAATAAGCGGCAACTGAACTATCAACTCCCCCGCTCATCAGCATTATTAATCTTTTCTTCAACTGTATTGCCTCCCATTAATTCTAATTTTTTTCCAATTTCAAGTAAATCAGCTAAAGTTATTTTAGATAATTCTTTCATTAAAACAGTGTTTACCATTTTCCATACATATCCTACAGCGCAATCTGATCCTAAAGTTTCACATTTTCCAGTTATAACACACTCATATGATTGGAATGGTTTATCCAATACATATATCACTTCGCTTAATTTTAAATCTTTTGGATTTTTGGTTAATGCATATCCGCCATATCTACCTCTTACAGAGTCGACTATTCCATGTTCTCTTAACTCACTAAAGATTTTTTCTAAAAAATCTTTAGGTATTTTTTGTTTCTTAGATAAGTCATTTATTGAAACTCTTTTTATACCATTATAATGAAAATTAGCCAATTCATACAAAGCTCTTAAAGCATAACTACTTTTTACAGTTAATCCCATATTTTACCTCCTAGTTTTTTGTCCAACAATATAAACGTCAACATCATAAGAATTTTGGGCAAGTCTAACATCATTTATATATATGTCTAAGCGATTACCTATAATTTTTCCACCAATATCTTCGATTTCAAAAAAACCAAAATTTGGAGAATTTCTAAATTCAGGAATATATACAATGGTTCCTAAAGGTAAATAATTAGGATCTGCAGCAACAGTAACCCATGGTCTAGGAACATTTTGAGATTTTGTAAGTCTAAAAGCTGGATAATATATTATTTTATCATCCCATTCTGTATAGAAAGTTGCTTTAAAGTTTCCAATATATTTAAAAAAAAGTCTCATAGGATCTTTTGGTTCTCCGTTTTTCCAAATCTCAAAATTGAATAGTTTGTCTTTTTGTACTTTTCCTATAACTGTATTTGAATCCACCCATTTTCCTTCTTTTATTAAAATAGATATTAAGTTAGAATATACTGTAATTACGCCGTTTCCATGATCTATTTTAATGTAATTTGAATCATTTTGTGATTTTCCAATTTCTATTATTCTTCCTGGTAATACGGATTTTACATTTTCATCTTTTAAAGGTAAGATTCCTAAACCAACAGAAATTCCAGTAGATATTCTATCTCCAAATCTAATTACAATTCTTTCATAATCAGAAGGCGAAGTATATTCTAAAGGCCAACTTAAAAATTCTTCAATATTATTCACAGGTATTATTATATCTTGACCTACACGTATTGTTCTTGGATCGTCAATATTATTAGCAACTTTAATTAAATCCACTCCATTGTATCCTAGGCCAAAAGCTAAGGCGATTTGACTTAAAGTATCTCCGGATTTAACTTTATATATAATTTGATCTCCTGAACCAAATAGCTCTTTGATTTCTGCATTAGAAAAGGAAATCAAAGCATTTGTAAGTTCTCTTTCTAATTCAGCTAATTTTGTTTTATATTTTTCATCCAAAGTGCTCAAAGGTCTTGAAGATAATAATTCAAATGAGTTTTGGAGTTTAGAAATATTATTATTCAATATATTGAATTGTTCTTCTAAATTTTTAATTTTTAATAGCTCTTCACTTTTTGTTTTATAGAATAATTTTGCAACTTCCCTTTGAGTTTCTGTTTCAACAGATTCATATACATATTTTTTTAAATTTTCTTCATTTATAATACCAGATACATTTTCTTTGAAAATAGAATAATCATTTTTTAAAGAATCTAAATCCTTCTCTAGTGTTTCAAAATTAATTTGCCATATTTTATCTAATGAATTCACTGTTTTTAAAAGAGCATCAATATTATATTTTACAGAATCATCTATCTTTTTTTGTATTTCAGATGAATCTATAGTTAAACCTATAGAACTATAATTATTTTCTAAAGTATTAATTTTCCCTTCAAGTGAAACATATTTTTTATTAAAATCTAATGAAAAAGTTGAAAAATTAGATTTTAACGAATAAATATTAGTTTCAATATTTGTAATACTTGAATTAAGAGATTCTATACTATCATTCAATATATTTAATTCTTCCTTTTTTGCGTTTTCGTTATTTAATGACTGAATATTTTTTTCAATATCATTAATTTTTTTCTCAAATGCACTTAGAATTTCATTATAATCTTTTATTTGCGGAATATCGTTTTTAATTTTAACTATAGAATTTTCAATGTCCGTTAATTGATTTTCTAAATTAATTAACTTGTTGTTATCTGATTTGTCAAACGATTCTATTTTAGTTTTTAATAATGAAATTTCATTAGATAATTCGTTGAATTTAACCTCGAGATTATAGTAATTTTTAATAATTTGTTCTTGATTATTTAAAGTTAATTTTATTGAAGAAATTTCTTTTTCAATATTGTTAATTCTATCATTAGTTGGTGTCATTTGGAATAAAGAACATGAAGTAAATATAAATAAAATTGATAGGAATAACACTATTTTTTTCATTATAAATCACCCTTTAAATATTCTGCTTTTTTTATATATGGATTACTAGAATTCTTATACCTTGATATTAATTTATTAAAGCTTTCTTTTGCATCTTTTTTCTTGCCTAGTCTTAAGTTTAAATATCCTTTGTAAAAATAATACATTATAAGTTCTTCATCTGTTGTTAAATCTTTGAATTTTTCTTCTAAGTAATTTACAGCAGAATATATCATTTTTAATTCTTCTTTTTCTTTATTTTCATCTCTAAATATCCAAGCTAGTCTTATTAAACTTTTTGCCATGTTTTCTGGGTTTTCAATAATTTTATAAATTATTGAGGCTAATGCAAGTTGTTTTTTTATAAACTCAGAAGATTTTTCATATGAATTATCTATTTTTCCTAATCTTAGTTTTGCAATTTTTAAGTATTCTTTTAATTCTTCTTTTTTTTCTTTTTTTATTCTTTTTAAAACATTGATATCATCAGAGAAAAATGTAAAACCGCATTTTGGACAGGTTAATATAGAAAAATTTTGTGGATTAGGTCCCTTAAAATTTGGTTTTAAATCATCATCGTATTTATTAATCACTATACTATCATATTTTACTTTTGTATAAAAAAATGATTTTCCACATAAAGGACAATTTGTAGAATCTTCCCAAAAATCTCCCATTTTTACACCTCTTTAAATGTAATTATACTAAAGATATTTTACCATTTAATTGCATTTTTTCCAAATAATTGTTTTCAGAAATGTTTTCTAAGATCTTTGAAATTTAAAAAAATAGTGATAAAATATATTGAAAATTTGTATATGGAGGTGCTGTATGGGTTTTTTTAATAAAATAAAAGAAGGATTGAAAAAAACAAGAGATAAATTTTTTGGGAATATAAAAACTATATTTTCTGGAAGAACATTAGATGATGATGTTCTAGAAGAACTTGAAGAAATAATGATATTATCCGATATGGGAGTTGAGGCATCAAAGGATATTATAGAAAAATTAAAAGAAAGATATAAAAAAGAAAAGACAGATGATCCATTATTGTTATTAAGGGACATTATGGTTGAACATCTGGATAATAAACCTATAATTCTAAAACCAGAAAAAAAACCATATGTTATTTTAGTAGTAGGAGTTAATGGTACAGGTAAAACTACTACAATAGCTAAATTAGGAAAAATATATAAAGAGAATGGGAATGAAGTAGTATTTGCATCAGGGGATACATTTAGAGCTGCTGCAATAGAGCAATTAAAAGAATGGGGAAATAGACTTGGTATTAATGTAATAGCTCATTCTCATGGATCAGATGCTGCAGCTGTTGCATATGATGCATTAAATCATGCAATTTCTAAAAATAAAGATGTTGTTATTATAGATACAGCGGGGAGGCTACATACAAAAAGTAATTTAATGGAAGAATTGAAAAAAATTAAAAGAGTTATTCAAAAAGTTATACCAGATGCACCACATGAAACATTACTGGTTTTAGATGGAACAACAGGGCAAAACGGCATTGTTCAAGCTAAGGTTTTTAAAGAGGCTATAGATTTAAGTGGGATAGTGGTTACAAAATTAGATGGAACTGCAAAAGGTGGAATAGCCTTTGCAATTAATCAAGAATTAAAAATACCTATTAAATTAATAGGAGTAGGAGAAAAAGAAGATGATTTACAACTTTTTGATCCCAATGATTATTGTAATGCATTATTAGATATAGAAGAATAGCGGTTTTTCCGCTATTCTATTTTGTTCTAAATAATCTGTCTCCAGCGTCACCAAGACCTGGAATTATATATGCATGATCATTTAATTTTTCATCTAAAGATGCTGTATAAATTTTAACATCTGGATATTCTTCTTCTAAATTTTTAACACCTTCAGGTGCGGCTAATAATGACATTACAATTATATTATTAACACCATATTCTTTAACTTTTTTAATAGCATATTTAATGGAAAATCCAGTAGCTAGCATGGGGTCTACAATGAAGACAAAGTGATTTTCTGAAAAAGGAGGAAACTTAAGGTAGTATTCAACGGGTTTTAATGTTTCGGGGTCTCTAAAAATACCAAGAAATCCAATACTTGCATTAGGGACAAGGCTTAAAATGCCATCCATCATACCTAAACCAGCTCTTAAAATAGGAACAATAGTTATTTTTTTATCTTCAACCATTTCTCCAAGAGTTTTTTGGATAGGAGTTTCAACTTCGATATTTATTGTTGGTAAATTTCTTGTAGCTTCATAAGTTAATAATTGAGTTATTTCTTTTAATAATTCTCTAAATTCTTTTGGTCCTGTATCTTTGTTTCTCATAATAGTGAGTTTGTGTTTTATTAAAGGATGGTCTACCACAGTAAGATTTGAAAATTCCATTTTTGTGCCTCCTTTTTTATATTCTGTTAATGATTATACCATAAAAAAGCTTTGAACATTTTAAATTTTTTGGTAGAATATATAAAGATTTAGAAAATATTGTAGAGGTGAAGTATGAAGATATTATCTTTGATGAAATATGAATTAGTAAAAATTTTTAGAAATAAAGGTTTTTTAATTTCTCTTATTTTAATTCCTTTTCTTTTATCTTATTTGGGTTCAAACCTATTTCCTGAAAATATGCTATCAAATTATAAAATAGCAGTTTATAATGAAGATAATTCTTTTCTTGGAAAATTTGGTTTTCTCTTTTTAAGTCAGTTTTTTAAATGGAAAGATGCCGTTCAATTAACTACACAAAAAGAATTAATTGAAGCAATAAAAACAAATGAATTTGATTCTATATTAATTGTGCCAAAAGGGTTTATGAATAATTTAAAAGATTATAAAGATACTAAATTAATTTTAGTTCCTAATCCCAATGATTTAGATAGCAGTGTTGCTATTTATACTGTTGTAAAAGCACTATTTAGTGAATTATCTGGAATACCAGAAATATCAACAGGTTCAACAACGCAATTTTTATTAAAAGGTGGTATATCTGTAGATAAAGATAGGAAACCACCTGAAATAGAAATACAAATTCCAAATGTCAAAGATGGAAGTTTAAAAAATATTGAAAATGCATCTTTAGATTTTCAAGATATGCTAGCTCCGTCTGCAATATTGGTATTAATACTTATTTTTTCTATGGGCGGAATAGGGATATCAATTTCTCAAACAAGAGAAAATGGGTTATTAGACATATATAGAGCAAATGGTTTAAAAATTTGGGAGTTTTCATTATATAAGCTATTAACTTATTCAATACTTGGATTAATATCTAGTGTTATTACTTATTATGTATTTAAAAATTTTGGAAGCAATTTTGCAGGGAAAGAAATAGATATTTTGATTTTAATATTATTAAATGTAATAATGTTTGCATCATTTGGAATGTTAATTTCTTCTATATCAAAAACTACAAGAACAACAACATTTTTATTAGCAATATTTATAGGTACAATGGTATTATTTGGAGATGTTTTAATATCTATTCCAAAAGATTCTATTTGGTATAGATGGACATATGCCTTACCTATAAAATATTCTATAGATTCTTTAAGAAAAATAGCATTATTAAATTATGATTTATCAATGGTTATAAATAATATATATATAATGATGCTATTTACATTTATATCATTTATTATAAGTTATATATTTTTAACTCATATTGAAAGAAAGTGAGGAGCATTATGTATTTATTTTTAGCTTATATTATTGGTAGTATTCCTTTTAGTTTTATTTTTCCATATATTTTAACAGGGAGAGATGTTAGAAAGTATGGATCAAAGAATGTAGGGACATCAAATGCGGTTTATATTACAAATTTAAAAGTTGGTCTTTTGTGTTTAGTTGGAGATTTTTCAAAAGGTTTTTTTGTATATTATTTGTTTTCTCATATTCTAAAAACGGAGAATATATATGTATATTTAGCATCATTATTAGTAGTAATTGGACATAATTGGAGTATTTTTTTGAAATTTAAAGGTGGCAAAGGTATAGCTACATTGTTAGGGGTATTAATGGCATATAATCCTATAGTTGGTTTAATGTTTGCGGGTATATCAGCTATTATTACTTATATTACAAAATATATAGCATTAGGAAATGTTGTAAGTTTATTTATAATAATGTTTTTCTCATATTTTAAAATATTTAATATGGATCCGTTATTGCTTTCTCTTATGTTTGTTATAATACTTCCTAAACATATAGAAAATCTCATTAGAATAATAAATAAAACTGAAATAAAAGTTACTGAACGATTGGATAAAGCCGAATAAAAAAGCAGGCCAGGCCTGCTTTTTTATTTTATTATATTTAATTCTTTTCCAATTTTCTCAAATTTTTCAACAGCAAAATCTAAATCTTCTTTTGTATGGGCAGCACTAATCATTACCCTAATTCTAGCTAATCCTTTTGGAACAGTAGGATATCCAATAGATTGTGCAAAAATACCCTCTTCAAATAGTTTTAAACTAAATTCTTTTGCTACTTTAGCATCGTATAACATAACTGGAGTTATTGGTGTTTCACTATGCCATGTATCAAAACCTAACGCATTCAATTTTTCTTTAAAGTATCTTCCATTTTCCCATAATTTTTCTACAACTTCTCCACTTTCACTCAATATTCTAACAGCTTCTAGAGCAGCTCCTGCTTCTGCTGGAGATAATGAACTACTAAACAAGAAAGGTCTAGCTTTTTGTTTTAAATATTCAATTAATTCTTTTTTTCCAGCAACAAATCCACCAACTACACCAAAAGCTTTAGATAATGTACCAACTTCTATATCAACTCGCCCATGTAGATGGAAATGATCAACAATTCCTCTTCCGCTATCTCCTAAAACACCTTCACCATGAGCGTCATCGACCATAACAATAGCATTATATTTTTCTGCAACTTCTACGATTTCTGGTAATGGAGCTAAATCTCCATCCATACTAAATACACCATCTGTTATAATTAATAATCTTCTAGCACCATTTGATTTTGCTTCTTTTAATTTTTCTTCTAAGTCTTTTACATCCTTATGTTTCCATACATATTTCTTAGCTTTTGATAGTCTAACTCCATCAATAATACTTGCATGATTTAGTTCATCTGATAGGATAGCATCTTCTGCAGTTGTTATAGCCGGAATAACTGCTTGGTTTGCGTTAAATCCAGATTGTACGACTAAAGTAGCTTCTGCTTTTTTGAATTCTGCAAGTTCCTTTTCTAATTTTGTGTGAATATCCATTGTACCAGCAATGCTTCTAACAGCGCCGGGACCTACACCGTATTCTTCTACTGCTTTAATTGCGGCTTTTTTAAGTCTTTCGTTGTTAGCAAAACCTAAATAATTATTAGAGCATAAATTTAAAACTTTTTTTCCATCCACTTCAAACCAAGCACCTTGTGCGCTGTTTAAAGTTCTAATTGTAACAAAAAGGCCGTTTTCCTTTAATTCGTTCATTTCAGAAATCAATTGTTCATAAAAGTTCATAGAATTCCCCCTTACTCAGATATTTTTAAAACAATTTTACCACTTTGTTTTGAATCCATAAGTTCAAATCCTTTTTCAAATTCTTCCATAGGTAATATATGTGTAATTAATTTTGATAAGTCAATCTTTTTTGTTCTTAACCATTCAGAGGCAATTTGCCATGTTTCAAACATTTTTCTTCCAGTTATACAATGTATTTTTATACCTTTAAATACTGCGGTGTTCATTACAAATGGAACAGGATTTGTTGGAAATACCCCTAAAATAATTGCCTCGCCTGCATTGGTTAAAGACTCTATTCCACCATTTAAAGCATTTGGGTTTCCTGACATTTCTAATAATACATCAACGCCATTACCATCAGTTAATTTCATAATTTCCTCAACTAAATCTTTTTCAGCAGGATTGATGATATAATCAGCACCCATTTCTTTAGCCATATTAATTCTATATTCTGAAACTTCGCTAACGATTACAGTAGAAGCGCCAGATAATTTAGCAACTTGAACGCATACTGCGCCAATTGGACCAGCTCCGGTAATTAATACAGTTTTTCCTCTTAAATCTGTAGCTGTAGCAGAATGAATTGCATTTCCTAATGGTTCCATGACAGAAGCAAATTCTTTTGGTATAGAAGGATCTAATTTCCATAATACAATTTCAGGTACAACAACATATTCAGCAAAAACTCCATCTCTGTCAACACCTAAAATTTGCATATCTTTACATACGTGCATATTTCCAGTTTTGCATTGTTTACAAACTCCACAAGGAATATGAGTTTCTGCTGCAACAATGTCTCCAGGTTTTAAACCCTTTACCATTGATCCAACTTCGACTACTTCACCAACAAATTCATGACCATCAATTTGAGGTGTTTTAATTCTTTGTTTTGACCAATCATCCCATTTCCAAATATGTAAATCTGTTCCGCAAATAGATGCATTTAATACTTTTACTTTTACATCAGTTGGTTCTTTGATTTCAGGTATTTCAACTTCTTCTAAGACAAATCCTTTTTTTGGTTCTTTTTTTACTATAGCTTTCATTGTCCCCAACTTTATTCACCATCCTTATTATATATTCTTTATATAAGTTTAACTTATAAATGAAAAAAATTTCAATGTCATTTTTTTCACGTTATTGATTATTATTTCTTATTTTCTTTAAAAATCTTCAAAATGGTTAGATTTGCTCAGAATTATAATAATAAAATTCTTCATCTTCGTATATTAATTTTTTATCTAAAAGATTATTTATAGAATTTTTATCGACATAGTTTAGTATAAAATTTTTTGGAAGACCTTTTATATTAGAACTTCTGTTATATATTTTCTTTAGATTTAACAATAAAATTTCTTCATCTTTTTTCTTTATAAAAGATGCAACTTCTAAAAAAGTAATTTTTACACTCAAAAAAAATTTTTCATAAAAATTTTCATCTTGTAATAATTGAAGAAAAAGATTATATGAATTTTTTTTAAATTTAGTATTACCTATTTTATAATAGTCTATTAAGGCTATACCGAATGCAAGAGCATCTAAACCAAAAAATTCGCCATCACAAAAAACTTGACCTAATTTAGGTGGATATTCATCATATTTTATAATAGATACAACTATTCCATTTTGGATATATCCAATTTCTTTTACATCTTTAGCTAAATTATTTATCAATTCATATTTCATTTTCTTTATCCTCACCTTTTTTGCTTATTATTTCTAAGTATGATTCATAATTCTCTATTCTGATTAGCATTTCTCCCCAAGAAGGGACTCCCCAAAATCTTAATAATTCTAAGTATTGCTCTAAAATGTTTTTTATTTCATTTTTATCTTTACAATTTAAACATATTAAGTATAAAAAATACTTTACTAAAGCTCTGTCTTCTATTTCTATAGATTTTTCAAAACCATATTTTAGGTCTTCGCATAATTTTTTATTATCTTTATTTTTTCTTATATAATTTGCAGTAAAAACAATTATTCCTGCTAAATCTATATTTTCTTTGTTAAATAAAGATTTAAAATTTTCTTCTAAAATTTCAATGTCTTCTGGTATCTCTGTTTCAAATATTTCTCCGGCGTTTAAAATTTGATCTAACTCTGCCAATATGCTATCAACTTCGTTTAATTGAGTTTCTTCTACTAAATCTTTTCTATTTTTTAATTTAGCCTTTTTTATAATTAAATCGTATATATTAGGAGTGATATTAAGTAAACTTTTATAAGATAAATTAACATATATTGTTGATATATTTTCTAATAATAGCGAAAATTCTTCTTCTCCTATAATACTTAAAATAGTTTTTTTATCTAATTTTAAAGCTTCTACCTTTGAATTAGCTGTATATGTTTCTAACAGTGGCTTTCCCGTTAAAAAACTCATAACTCCAATAAATTCATTAGATGAAAACTCTCTCATTCTAAGAGAAGAATGAACTTTTCCTGAAATTATATAGTAACAATAATCATATGATTCATTTTCTTTAAAAATAATATCACCTGGATTAAAAAACTCTTTCATAAGAACACCTACTTAATATTGTAATATAATTCTGGGAAATATATATCTATAAATAACTTTTCTTTTATAAATTTATTAAATATTTTTTTATCACCTAAATCTAAATTTTGAATATACGAATTAATATTTGAAATATCAAATTCAAATAATTTTTTATCAAGATTATTTTTGTAATTTTCTAAAAATAAATCCGGGAATAAAAACTCATAATTTTGAATATTTTTTAAGTATAAATTTTTAGATAAATTTTTATTATTAAAAATGTTTAATAATTCCTCAAAAGAATTTTCTAAATCTACAAATCCATCAAAGTTATATTTTGGAACTTTTATATTTGAGTTATAGTAAAAATAATTTTTTAAAATATTTTTTGCAATTGGGATAGCATGAGTAGTTGATAGCAAAAATTTACCATCTTTTCTTACAGAAATATTAATTTTTCCGTCATATCCGGAAAACCATACTGAATTGTCGGATGTTCCTGTCTTTCCATGAAAGTTTAAATTTTCAACAAATAAATTTTTTGCTGTACCTTCCTTTACAACACTTTCTAATAATTCATTCATTAAACTATATGATTTATTGCTAATAGAAGTAATTTTTTTATCTATTTTAGGAGTTTTTTTGTATATAATATTTCCATTTTTATCATAAATTTCTTGAATAATATAATACTCTGGTATTAGTCCGTAATTTGGAAATATAGAATAAGCTTTAGCAATATTATATACATTACTTTCAACTGTACCTAGAGATATTGTGATATCGTGAGGATAATATCCTTCTATACCTATATCATTTAAAAATTTTTCTACAATTTCAACAGATTTTGTTGGATTAGTTTCTAAGTCTAAAAACAAGTGTATGGAAGGGATGTTAATAGAATTAATTAAAGCATCTTTTAGTGTCACATATCCCTTAAAAGTTTTTTCAAAATTTTTTGGAGCCCAGTCTCCTATCTTAAAAGGTTCGTCTAACAATTTGGTATCAAAATTGTATCCTTTTTCAATAGCTAAAAGGTAATAAAAGGGTTTAATTGTAGAACCAATTTGTCTATTAGAATAGAATACATCGTATTGACTACCTAAAAAAGTAAGAATTTTTCCTGTTTTATTATCTAAAACAATTGCACTTTGTGAAGCTTCCCAGGAATTTTTAGTCATTTCAAACAAATCTCTATTTATAGTGGATTTAACAATATATCCTCCGCCGTTTAAATTAATATTAGCCTCTTCACTTTTTATAGCTAATAAAATCTGTAAATTACTATCATCAAGATAGCTTTTTTTAAATGAGATATTATTTAATATATATGTATATTTTTTATAATCTTCATTTGTTATGATTTGTTTCTCAAGCAATGAATTTAATATTATTAATCCTTGTTTTTTAGCCTTTAGAGGATACTTATATGGATTATAATATTCCGGAGAATTTAAAATACCAACTAAAATAGATATTTCAGTTAAATTTAAATCTTTTAAATCTTTTCCAAAATATCTTTTTGCAGCTGCGCCAAAACCGGTTATATCATTTCCTAAATAAGCCATATTAATATACGATTCCAGTATTTCATTTTTGGTGTAACTTTTTTCAACCCAAAAAGAAAGAAATATTTCTAGAATTTTTCTAGTAATTAATTTCTCTTGACTTAGATAAATATTTTTTATTATTTGTTGAGTTAAAGTGCTTCCTCCAAAGGAAGTTCCGTTTTTTAAATTTATTATTATAGATCTAATCAATCCTTTTAAATCAAAACCGGGATGTCCAAAAAAATCTCTATCTTCAGACCATAATAAAACAAATATTAAATCTATAGGAGCATCCTTTAAATTAACATATTGGAACTTTGGTGGGCTTATTTCTGAATTATCTGAAAAAAGGTATGTATTATAGTTACTATTTATAGAAAAAATGGATTTTTCTGAAAAAATATTTTTTGTATATATAAAAAGACTTATGCCAATCATAATAGAAATTAATAATCCAGATAAAAAAAACTTCAATTTAAATACCTCCAATTAACTTTAAAATGATTTTAATAAAAGTAGTATATAATACAAATATATTATATCATATAATGGAGTGAGTAATTTGAAATATCTTTTAAAATTTAAAAAATATGGGAAGTCAATGTATATTTCACATAATGATACTTTAGAAGAAATTGAAAGAATAATTAGAAGAGCTAAAGTTCCTATTGAATATACACAAGGATTTCATTCAAAAATAAAATTAAGTATTTCTCAAGCTGTTCCATTGGGATATATTAATAGAGCTTTATTTATAATATTAAATACCTATAAAGAATATGACTTTTCAAAATTTAACAATTTTGTATCTGAAGGGTTTAAATTAATTGAGTATAAACAAATAGATGAAAATTATAAATTTAATATAAAATATTATAAGTTTAAAGTATATATATCTAAAAATTTATTTGAAATATTCAATTCTTTTAATATGTCTGAAAATTTTATAGATTTTTCTTATGAAAATAACAGAAAAGATATATATGTGTTAAAATATAAACAAGAATATAATAAAATATATAATATATGGAAGATTTTTTCAGGTATAAATGAAGATTTCTTATTTTATCCTATTGTAGAAGATGTGATTTGGGGGGATTAAATGTCAAAAAAAATACTTATTGTTGATGATTCTGATGTGTTAAGAAAAATATTGTCCTTTAATTTTCAAAAAGAAGGATTTGAAGTATTTGAAGCTAAAGATGGTGAAGAAGGAATAAAAAAAATAAAAGAAATTAGTCCAGATGCTGTTTGTTTGGATATTATGATGCCAAAGATGGATGGGTTTACTGTATTGAAAAAATTAAAAGAAGAAAATATCTCTTTACCTATTTTGGTTTTAACGGCAAAAGGTGGAGAAGAAGATGAAAAACTTGCAATATCTCTCGGTGCTTTTAAAGTTGCTACAAAACCATTTAGCCCTAAAAATATTGTAGATATTATTAAACAGGCGGTGGGGGGGAATGGATAAAGCCACCCTATATGGATTAGAAATATATAATTTTTTAAATGAAAAATTAAAGTATTATAATGATGAACCTAAAGATCTTCATGAAATAAGGGATCGAGTAAAATATTTAATAGATGTATTATTTAATGAAAGTGAAACATATAGGACTCAGCTAGAAGAGTTTTCTTTGCAATTAGAAGCTCAGGTTGAGGAATTGTCTAAATTATACGAAGAACTTACTGCTGTTTTGGATATTGGGAAAATGCTTCATATGGCGATAGATCCAAGGACAGCTATTGAAGAAGTATTGGAAAGAATTAGGGATATAATATCTTTTGATGATATACTTGTAGGTGAATTTTCTGATTTTCCTCCACAAAAAGATTTTAAAATATTACATGCTGAATTAAAAAATATTAATTTTGAAAAAGTTGTAGAAATAATAGATGTTCTTAAAAAGAGTAATAAAATAAAACCGATAATTTTAGAAAGAGATCCTATTTTAAATAATGAAGTTCCTATAATGTTTATACCGATAGAATCCAAAATGAAAATTTGGGGTTTTTTCTTATTTTATGGATCAAAAAAAGGTATATTTACCGCAGGTAATAGAAAAATAATGGAATCTATTGCCGAGCAAATAGCTTTTAGTTATGATACTTTAAATTATTTAAATGAAAAAATAGAGAAAGAAAAACTTGCAGAGCAATTGAGAATAGCTTCAGAAATACAAAAGTCATTATTGCCAAGCGAAATTCCTGAATTTAGAGAACTTGACATAGAAGCTTTTTATAGGCCGGCGTATGATATTGGTGGAGATTATTATGATGTTGTAGATTTGGGAGAAAAAGTATTTATGGTTTTAGCTGATGTTTCTGGCAAAAGCGTACCTGCTGCATTAATTATGACATCATTTAGATCAATATTGCGTTATGAATTAGAGAAAAATGAAGACTTAACATCAATAGTGACCAATTTAAATAATTATATTTCAAAAGAAATTCCTCAGGATAGATTTGTTACTGCAATTTTTATAATGTTTGATATAAAAAATAAAAAAATTGAAATGATAAATTGTGGGCATAATCCAACAATAATATATAAAGATGGTGAGCTTCTTTCGTTTGAAGCAGAATATATGCCAATAGGAATTATGGACGGATTTATTTTTGAAAGTCAAGAATTAAGTTATAATAATGAAATAAGTTTTGTTTTATATACTGATGGTATAACTGAAGCAAGAAATAAAAATATAGAGGAATTTGGGTTAGATAAATTGATAGAGATATTTAAAAATAATAAAGATAAATCATCTAAAGAAATTACTAAAATTATTATTGATGAATTAGATAAATTTGTTGGAGAAGCATCTCAACATGATGATACAACAATAATGATAATAAAATCAATATTATAAGGAGGTTATGATATGTCAGGGCATAACAAATGGGCAAATATTAAACACAGAAAAGCAGCCCAAGATGCTAAAAGATCAAAGATTTTTACTAAATTAATTAGAGAATTAACAGTAGCAGCTAAAGAGGGTGGAGCTGATCCAGAATCAAATCCGAGGTTAAGAACTGCTATTGAAAAGGCAAAAGAAGCAAATATGCCAAAAGATAAGATTGATGCAGCTATTAAAAAAGGAGCTGGAGGGACAGAAGCAGATTCTTACGTAGAAATTATGTATGAAGGTTATGGCCCAGCTGGAGTTGCTATAATTATGAGGGCACTAACTGATAATAAAAACAGAGCAGCTCAAGAAGTAAGACATATTCTTTCAAAACATGGTGGAAGTTTAGCTGAAAGTGGAGCTGTTGCATGGAATTTCGAAAGGAAAGGATTAATTGAAATTCCTAAAGAAGAAGTAGCCGACTTAGATGAATTTATGATGACAGCTTTAGATGCTGGAGCAGAAGATGTTGTGGAAGATGAAAATATTCAAGTAATAGCTTCACCTGATGATATGGCTCAAGTTAGAGATACTTTAAAAGATAATGGTTTTTCAGTGAAAGCATCTTTAACTTATATACCAAAAACAACAGTAAAAATTTCTGGTTCAGATGCAGAAAAAATGTTAAAATTAATGGATGCATTAGAAGATAGTGATGATATTCAAGAAGTTTTTGCTAACTTTGAAATAGATGATGAGGAAATGGAAAGATTAGCACAAAATATGTAAATTAAGGGGCTTATAGCCCCTTTTTAATAAAGGAGAAAAATGAAAAAACGTATACTAATTTTGTTATTAAACATAATATTTTTTAATATATATTTTTCAAATAATATATTTTTAAATTATATGAATAGCGGCGATTTAAAATTAGAATATAGTTTTGATTTTGAAGCAACAGGTTTATATGTTGCAAATTTATCGTTTTATCATACTATAAAACCGCAATCAATAAATAATATAGAAGTTTCTAAAGATATTTTAAATTATTTAAGATTTCATCAGCCAGGGTTTAGTATAGAATTTAATTATAAAAATGATAAATTTAATGATCCAAATTATTTTTTATTATCAAAAGAATCTTTTATGATTTCTTTTGAAAATATATATTTTAATGTGCCTATAATATATGTAGTTTCTAATGGTATGTTAGGTTTGAATTTCAATAAAAATAATAATAACTATTTTTATTGGATAAATATAAATAATTTGTCAGAAACTTTTTTTGGTTACTATTATGGAAAAAATATTAAGGTAGGTAGTTTTATAAATTCAAATAATGACATTGGTGTTTTTTTAGTTTTTTCAAATGGTATAATAACAATATCCAAAAACAATTTTTTTGTTGAACTGATAAATAAAAATATTAATTTATATTTCAATTTTAAAGATAATAATAAGTATATTAAAAATAAATTTTACGAAATGAAAGCTAATGAATTTGAAATTAATTTACCTATAATTAGGGATAAAATATATTTTATATTTAATTCAGAAAAAAAATATGGTTTAAAATTTAATCTATCTTTTTAATGGAGGAGAAAATATGAACGAAAACAGCTTATATAATTCACCATATAATGATAACGAGTATGTATGGTTATTAGAAAATATTGCAAAACATTTTCAATTGGATTTAAGAGGATATAAACAACATAGAGTAAGAAGAAGAATAGATATGATTATGAGAAAATATTCGTATAATAGCTATAAAGATTATTTTAATGATTTGAAAAAAGATTCGAAATTATGGGATGAATTTTTAGATAAATTAACCATAAATGTAACAGAATTCTTTAGAAATCCTGAAAAATGGAATTATTTAAAAAAAGAAATTTTACCTAGAATTTTAAAAGAGAGTGGATCAAAAACAAAAATTTGGAGTGCAGGTTGTTCTACTGGCGAAGAACCATATACACACGCTATTTTATTGGAAGAATTAAATGCCCCTAAGACCGTTAAAGTTTTAGCAACTGATTTGGACAAATTTGTTATAGAAAAAGCTAAAAAAGGTATTTATACAGAGCGTTCTTTGGTGAATGTTTCTGAAGATTTAAAGAAAAAATATTTTAGAAAATCTGACAATAACAATTATGAAATATTATCATTTGTAAAAAATAGAGTAATTTTTAAACAACATAACTTATTAATGGATCCATTTGAAAGTAATGTGGATTTGATATCATGTAGAAATGTAGTAATATATTTTGATATGGAAGCAAAAAATAATTTATATAAGAATTTTGTTAAATCGTTGAGAGTTGGTGGAGTTTTATTTGTTGGATCAACAGAGAGAATATTTAATTATAAAAGTTTAGGGCTAGAAGTTATAGAACCATTCTTTTATCAAAAAGTAAAGGAATAATGCGGTGATAAAATGGATTGGTTAATTCCATTAATTATGCTTTTTGATCAAATAATAAAAAAGATTACTCAAGAATATTTAAGTGGGAAAACCATTAATATTTTAGGAGATTTTTTATCTTTAACATATGTAAAAAATACAGGAATAGCTTTTGGAATGTTTCAAGGTTATTCTTTTTTACATGGTATTATTTCTACCATAGTTGTTACTATTATATGGGTTTTTAGAAAAAATTATTTATCTAAAGAAAATTCTATATTATTTGATTTATCTACGGTTTTTATTATAGGCGGTGCACTGGGGAATATATATGATAGAATAAGGTTTAATTATGTAGTTGACACGTTTAGTGTAAAATATTTTTCAGTTTTTAATGTTGCAGATTCTTTTGTGACTATAGGTGGAATACTCTTAGCTATTTATTATTACAAAAGGAGTAAATATCCGTGGAAGAAAGTTTTTTAGTAACGAATAGAGAAAATGGATGGAGATTAGATAAATATGTTGTAGAAAAAGTTCCTGATTGGATTTCTAGAACATATGTACAAAAAGCAATAAAACAAGGACAAATTATTGTAAATGGTGATTTAAAGAAACCTTCGTATAAATTAAAAAACGGAGAAGTTGTTACAATTGAGGTACCAGATAAACCGCCATCTATTGAAGTATTACCTGAAGATATTCCATTAAATATTATATATGAAGATAAAGATATTATTATAGTAAATAAACCTCCAAATATGATTGTTCATCCTGTATTTAATAAGGTTACCGGAACATTGGTTAATGCTCTATTGTATCATTGTAAGGATTTACAAGGGATTGGTGGAGAATTAAGACCAGGTATTGTACATAGATTGGATAAAGATACATCAGGGGCTATAGTTATAGCAAAAAATGATTTAGCTCATCAATCATTGAGCAAACAGTTTAAAGATAGAAAAACAAAAAAAACATATATAGCATTGGTTAAAGGCCATTTGAATAAAAAAACAGGTGAAATAAATCAACCGCTTGGGAGACATCCAAATATCAGAATAAAAATGGCTGTTGTTCCTGGTGGAAAAGAATCAATAACTCAATATAAGATAATAAAAGAGTTTAAGAGTGGATCGTTGGCTTGGATTAATTTAAAGACTGGACGTACTCATCAGATCAGAGTACATTTTAAATATATAGGACATCCACTATTTGGAGATGAGATTTATGGTACTTCTGATATTGATTTAGGGATTAATAGGCAAATGTTACATGCATTAAAATTAGGATTATTTCATCCACGTACAAATGAATGGATGGAGTTTGTAGCATCTATACCTGATGATTTTAAAAAAGCTATTATAACATTGTCAAAATAAAATATTAATTATGGGCCATAAAAAATATAACAGAAAATTAACATACTCTTGTTATATATTAAAAAATATTATCGTAAAATAAAGCGCGAGGTGTTATCATGAAAGTTGAAAAAAATTTGAATGATAAATTGAGGGATACTAAATTAATATATGACTTAGATAAGATTGAAGAAAAAGAAGAATTTGCCTTTCAGTTGGATTGGGGTAAAATAGATACGCCAGAAGGGTTGTTTAATATAATAGATAAGGTTGATGTGAGATTTTATATTGAAAAAAATTCCGAAGGATTTTTAATAAAAGGAAATGTGAAAACTAAGTTAGAATTAGAATGTTCAAGATGTTTAAATAAATATAATCAAAATATAATAGGTGAAATAGAAGCTTATTATATAAATAGTAAGTTATCAGATAAATATACAAAAAATGAAAAATTAGATTCATTAGATAATATTATTTTTTTTGATGAATCTAAAGTGGATGTAACAGATAGGATCATAGAATCAATATTAATGGAAATTCCTGAAAAACCGTTATGTGGTGAAGATTGTAAAGGACTATGTGCAGTATGTGGTATTGATTTAAATGAAAATCCTGATCATAAGCATGAAGAAGAATATATAGATCCAAGGTTTGCAAAATTATTGGATATATTTAATGAAGAAAAATAATAAATTTTAGGAGGGATTATAAATGGCTGTACCAAAGCAAAAAACATCAAGAACTAGAACACACAGAAGAAGAGCAGCAAATTTATACAAAGCAATTAAAGTAAATGTATCAAAATGTCCAAATTGTGGTGAACCAAAACTCCCCCACAGGGTTTGTTTGAACTGTGGATATTATAATGGAAAACAAATATTAGAAATAGGAGAATAATAATGTCTAGAAAAGCCAAAATAGGCTTAGATTTATTCGGCGGAGATAACGCGCCCCACTCGAATTTAGAGGGCGCGATTTTTGCTTTAAAAAACAACTTTCTAGAGGAATTGTATTTAATTGGGGGAGACGAAAGTTTAGAAATACCTAAGGAATTAAAAAATAGAATAAAGCTTATTAAGGCAGAGAATTTGGTTGATAATCATACCAAACCTACAGAAGTTATTAAATTAAAGAATAGTTCTATATATATAGGAAATGAAATGATGAAAAATGGTGAGTTAGATGCTTTTGTGAGTGCTGGGAATACAGGAGCATTGCTCGCTGCTGGTACATTTATTACTGGAAGAATTAAAGGTATAACAAGACCTGCATTAGTAATACCATTACCTGGTAAAGGGGGAAAACCTAGGGTTTTAGTAGATGGAGGTGCTAATGCAGAATTAAAGCCAATTCATTTTTTAGATTTAGCAAAAGAGGGAATTGCCTTCGCTAAATTTCTAGGAATTGATAATCCAAAGGTATATATACTAAATATAGGTACAGAAGAAAGTAAAGGGACAAAATTAGTAAAAGAAGCAGCTGAACATTTATCTAGTGATGAAAGAATAAATTATATGGGATTTATAGAAGGAAGAGATATTTTCGAAAATAATATTGATGTTATTGTTACTGATGGGTTTACTGGTAATAACATGTTAAAAACTATAGAAGGAACCGCATATTATATATTATCAGAATTAAAAGAAAAAGTATCTAATGGCGGTATTTTAACTAAAATAGGAGCTCTTTTAATGAAAAAATCATTAAAAGGTTTAAAATCCAGTTTAGACTATAGACAATATGGTGGAACATTTTTTTTAGGAATTAATGGGATATTAATAAAAGCTCATGGTTCTTCAGATAGCGAAGCTATTGCTAATGCATTATCCGTTGCAAATAAAGCAACAGAAGAGAAAATAGTTGATAAAATTAAGGAAATGTTGTAATGGAGGTAAAGGAAAATGTGTGGAATTGTGGGAGTTGTTGGGAAGGAAAATATTAAAGTAAAAGATGTAGTATTAGGATTAAAAAAATTAGAATATAGAGGATACGACTCAGCGGGGATTGCTTTTTCAAAGAATGGTCATGTTGAATTGGTAAAAAGTACAGGCAAAATAATAAATTTACAAAATGAATTGAATGATAAGTTAGAAGAAAATATAAAAATAGGTATTGCTCATACAAGATGGGCAACGCATGGAGGAGTAACAGACGTAAATGCTCATCCTCATACAGATTGTACAGGTAAAATAGCGTTAGTTCATAATGGTATAATAGAAAATTTTCAAGAATTAAGGGAAGAATTAATAGAAAAAGGGCATGTATTTAAATCAGAAACTGATACTGAAGTAATAGCACATTTAGTTGAAGAATATTATAATGGAGACTTATTTGAAGCTGTTCTAAAGGCTATAAAAAGATTAGATGGTGCGTATGCAATTGGAGTAATACATACAGATGAAAATAAAATCGTATCTGTTAGAAAAGGAAGCCCATTAGTAGTGGCTTATAATAATGATTATGCATTTTTAGCTTCTGATATAACACCTATAATAAAATATACAAAGAACGTGTATTTTATGAATGATAATGAAATAGCATTATTAGAACCAGGAAATATAACATTTTTTAATATAAATGGAGAAAAAATAGAAAAAAATTCAGTATATATAAACTGGGATGAACAAGCAGCTGAAAAAGGTGGATATGATCATTTCATGTTAAAAGAAATTAATGAACAACCAGAGGCATTAAAAGCTGCTATAACAGGTAGAATAAAAGATGGGAAACCATTATTATCTGAATTAGATAATTTAAATGAATTTATTTCAAAAGAATTAAAAAAGATATATATAGTAGCTTGTGGCACAAGTTATCATGCAGGATTAACATTTAAGTATTTTATGAATAGATATTCCAAGATAGATGTTGATATAGAAGTAGCTTCTGAATTTAGATATATGAATCCGCATGTAGATGAAAATACATTGGTACTAGCTATATCTCAATCAGGTGAAACTATAGATACATTAGAGGGAATAAGAATAGCAAAAGAAAAAGGAGCAAAAGTAATAACAATAAGTAATGTTTTTGGATCTACAATTCCTAGAGAATCTCATGGGGCAATATATATGAATACAGGACCAGAAATAGGGGTAGCTGCAACTAAAACATATACTGCACAAATAGCAATATTATATGCAGTAGGCGCAAAGATAATAGAATTAACTCAGGGGTTAAACGAAGAAATAATCGAAATTTTAAAAGGTATAGAAAAAATGCCTGAAATATATAAAGAAGTATTGAATTTAAATGAGAGAACTAAGGAATTGGCAAGAGAATATGTAAATTATCAACATATGATGTATATTGGAAGAGGCTTTGGATTTCCTACTGCATTAGAAGGAGCATTAAAATTAAAAGAAATAAGTTATATACATGCGGCAGGTTATCAAGCAGGTGAGTTAAAACATGGCCCAATAGCCTTATTAGACGAACAGTTCCCAGTTTTTGCTATAATTCCTAAAGATTCATTGTATGAAAAGATGAAATCTAATTTGATGGAATCAAAAGCAAGAAATGCTAATATAATAGCTATAACTACAAATGGGAATAAAGAAATAGAGCAATTGACAAATGAATATTTATTTGTTCCTGAAACTCATGAATCTCTATATCCGTTAGTAATGGCACCGATAATTCAAATGTTTGCATATAATGTAGCGATATTAAGAAAATTAGATCCTGATAAACCTAGAAATTTAGCTAAAAGTGTTACAGTAGAGTAATGGAGGTGAAAATTAGTGAAGTTAAAATCAGAAGAGGAAATTTTTGAAATAGCTAAAGAGATATATAATGTATTAGATGAAAAAGATGCAATAGATATTAAAGTTCTTAACATGAAAAATACACCACTACTAGTTGATTATTTTATAATAGCTACAGGTAATTCAGATACACATTTAAATGCTTTAAAGGAATCTGTTGTTGAAAAGTTCAAAGAAAAAAATCATGATTTATTATATTATGATAAAGATAAAGGATATGAATGGTTAATCGTTGATGGTGGAAGTATAATTGTTCATTTGTTTACAGAGAAAGCAAGAGAATTTTATGATTTAGAAGGATTATGGAATGAAGCAGAAGAAATTAAAATATAACCTCACACACCGTTAGTAGTTTCCTCGGTGCCCGCAGGGTCGGAAACGTAAGATGGTGGAGGTAAAAACCAAAACTTGGAGGTGTAGTAGTATGTCAGTTATTAGCATGAAACAACTTTTAGAAGCTGGGGTTCACTTTGGTCACAGAACAAGAAGATGGAACCCTAAAATGAAACCATACATTTTCACAGAAAGAAAAGGTATTTATATTATTGATTTACAAAAATCATTAAAAGCAGTAGAAGAAGCATATGAATTTGTAAGAGATCAAGCTTCACAAGGTAAAGTGTTATTATTTGTTGGGACAAAAAAACAAGCACAACAAATAACAGAGGAGGAAGCAAAAAGAGCAGGAGCATATTATGTAAACAACAGGTGGTTAGGTGGATTATTAACAAACTTCCCAACTATCAAGAAAAGAATTAAAAAATTAGAAGAATTAGATGAATATGTAAATTCTGAAGAATTTGAAAAATTACCTAAAAAGGAACAAAGTAAAATCAAGAAAGTATACGATAAATTAAATAAAAACCTTGGTGGTTTAAGGGGTATGAAAAGAATTCCAGATTTTATTTTCTTAGTTGATCCTAGAAAAGAACAAATAGCTATAGCTGAAGCAAATATGTTAGGTATTCCAATTATTGCTTTAGTTGATACAAACTGTGATCCAGATCCAATTGATATTGTAATTCCTGGAAATGATGATGCTATAAGAGCAATAAAATTAATTGCATCTAAGATTGCTGATGCATATATTGAAGGAAGAGAAGGAAGAATGGGAGAAGAAACTCCTGAAGAAAAAGAAGAAGTTGTAGATGATGTAGAAGAAGTTACAAAAGCTAAAGTGGAGGCTGAAGAAAAATACGGAGAAATTATTGAAGAAGATGAAGAATAATTAAATAAATTTTATCCCGGGGATTTTCTCCGGGATTTTATTAATAATGGAGGTGAAAAAGTGAAATTTTTTATTAGAACATTTGGTTGTCAAATGAATGTGAATGAATCAGAGATTATGGCAGGAGTGTTAGAAAAAGAAGGCTTCGAATGGACAGAAAATCCACAAGAAGCAGATTTTATAATTTTAAATAGTTGTGCGGTAAGAGAAAAAGCTGAACATAAGTTATATGGAGCTATTGGTTATTATGAAAAATTGAAAAAGAAAAATGAAAATTTAGTAATTGCTGTAGGTGGTTGTGTTGCAGAAAAGGAAAGAAAAAATATATTAAAAAGATTTCATGGAGTGGATTTTGTATTTGGAACGAGAAATTATATGGATATTAGTGAATTTTATAATAAAGCAAAAGAGGGGAAAAGATTTTCAGATTTTACTGATAAATTTGATAATATAACTGCTGAATTACCTAAACATCCATATAGTAAACATCATGGTTGGATAAATATAATTTATGGATGTAATAAATATTGTACATATTGTATAGTTCCCTATACAAGAAGTTTTGAAAAAAGTAGACCAATTGAAGATATTATGAATGAAGTAAAATACTACAATGATAATGGTTATAGGGAAATAACCTTTTTAGGTCAAAACGTTGATTCTTACGGAAAAGATTTTGGTGATGGGAAACCTAAACTAAATATTTTAATTAGAGAAGCAGCAAAATTTGAATCGATAAAAAGAATTTGGTTTTTAACTTCTTATCCAACAGATATAACAGACGACTTAATAGAAGAAATAAGTAAAAATCCAAAAGCAGCTAAAAATTTCCATTTGCCCGTACAAGCAGGAAGTGACAACATTTTGAAAAAAATGAATCGAAGATATACAAAAGAATTTTATTTAGATCTCCTAGATAAGATAAAAAGTAATGTAGAAAATGTTACAATATCTGGTGATATAATAGTAGGATTTCCAGGAGAAACTGATGAAGATTTTATGGAAACAGTTGATTTAGTAAAACGTGCTAGATATGAAAGGTTAAATATTGCCGAATATTCTCCAAGAGAAGGAACTATTTCAGCAAAATATTATGAAGATAATATACCAAAAAGAATAAAAAATAAGAGATTTCAATATTTAATGAATATTCAAAAACAAATAAATCATGAAGAAAATGAAAAATATTTAGATAAAACTGTTTTAGTTATTCAAGAAAATAAGACTAAATCAGGAGCATATTTAGGAAGAACAATAAATAATAAAGTAGTTATATTTGAAAGTGAAGAAAATTTAGTTGGTAAATTTGTGAAAGTTAAAATAAATAAAATATCAGCTGGTCCATTATACGGAGAAATTATTTCAAAAGAAACAGATTTGAATTTTGAAAAAGTAGAGTATTATATATAAGAGCAGCCGGGCGGCTGCTCTTATATAAATTCTTTTTTAGATAAAAAATCATTAATAAAATCAATAAAGGCTTTTCCTAGTAATGGGTCAAAAATTTTACCCAAATTCAATTTCATATATTCAATTGCTTCATTAGGAGTTAATATTCCAAAATGTTCAGACGTAGCTGTATGAGTTGCTAAATCAAACCAGTCAACTATACCTATAAATCTTGCATAATAAGGAATTTCCTCTCCTTTTAGATTATCTGGGAAACCAGAACCGTCCCATTTTTCATGATGATGCCTTACAACATCAATGGCATACCATAATTCTCTTCTATTTGATAAAAATATAGTTCCAGCCTTAGTGTGCTCTAAATCCCATTGTTCTAAATCATAAATCCTGGTTTTAGAAAACAACATTAGCTGTTCAATCCCTATTCTTCCCACATCATGTAACATTGCTAAATCCTGTATAAATTCAATTTCGTCTTCATTTTTTTTAATATATTCAGCAAATTCTTTAGCATAATAAGCTACTCTTTGAGAATGACTCATGCTATTGCTTTTATCTTCCACTTCAAAAAGAACTATAAGATTTTTGATAAACTCAGCAAATTCTTTTCTTTTTGCTTCTAATAGATATAGCAACTCAAAAGGTTCTTTCTTAAATGTTTTAGAAATTAATTTTAATAAAGCTAATTGAAGATTTTCGCTTGAAAAATCTAAGATATATTTTTTTTCTTTTGATATTAAATTTAATTTTTCATTTTCTAATAAAATATATGGTTTATCTGTGTTTTCTTTTTTATTAGAAATAATAATATGGGCATTATCTACATCATCAATGTAATCAAATAAATATTTATTAATTATTCCTTTTGAAAGAGTAGTGGAATCATAAATTTTATACGTTTCAAAAGCCATATTATCTCTCCTTTTTTTTAAATTTAAAACAAATTATAATATATTATATCATAATTATATTATAAAAAATTAAAAAATAAAAGTTAATCTTGACAAAATTATTTTTGAGTAATATAATATACATGTTTGCCGGTGTAGCTCAAGGGTAGAGCGGCTCATTCGTAATGAGTAGGTTGGGGGTTCGATTCCCTTCACCGGCTCCAAAAGATTCTCCGAAAGGGGAATCTTTTTTTAATATAAAATTTTTACATTTTATGTTATAATATATTAAGAAAGAATGGAGTTGATAAGGTGAAAATAGAATTTGAAGTATTAAAATTTATTCGGAAATATAATATGTATTCAGAAGATGATAGAGTATTACTTGGAGTTTCGGGCGGAAGAGATTCTATGGTAATGTTAGATATAATTCATAAATTAAAGAATATATTAAAAATATCTATTGCTGTAGCTCATTTTAATCATTCATTAAGAAAAAATGCTGATAATGAAGAAAAATTTGTTGAAAATGAGTGTAGGAAAAGAAATATTCCATTTTTTTCGAAAAAAATAGATGTTTTAAATTACGCTAAAAATAATAAGATTGGAATAGAAGAAGCTGCTAGAAAATTAAGATATGATTTTTTTAATGAGATTATGGATAAAAAAAGATATGAAAAAATTGCTGTAGCTCATTATTCTAAAGATTTATCAGAAACTATTTTATATAGACTTGCTAAGGGAACAGGAATTTATGGAATAGCTGGTATGTTGCCAATATACAAAAATGTTACAAGACCGATATTGATTTTAAATTTTGAAAATTTAGAAAAATATGTTACAATTAACAATGTTAAATATGTTATTGATGAATCTAATTATGATACAAAATATATGCGTAACAAGGTTAGACATGAAATATTACCAAAATTTGAGGAAATAAATATTAAATATGAAGAATCACTTTTTAGATTTGCTGAAATAACGTGGGAATATAGGGAATACATAGAATCACTTTTTAAAGAAAGAGTAATTTATAAAAATAATATATATGAAGTGGAAATAAAAAATGATTTTTTTGATAAAGAAATATTAAGATTAGTTTTTTTAAAATCAAATATATTTCCTCCATCAAAAGAGGAAATAGAAAAGATATTAAGTATGAAAAATTCTGGAAAAAGAAAAATAAATAAATTAAATATTGAAAAAAAGAAAGATAAATTATATATAACTAAAGAGTTAAATTGAAGGAGGTAATTGCTCTTGGCGGATAAAAATGAAAATAATGATAAAAAAAGATTGTTTGGAATTATTGCAGTTTATTTAATTATAGGATTTATAATATTTTTTATTATAAGAGGAATGACAGTAGATACTGCAAGTACGACTATTAGCTATACTGAATTTTCAGAATTAGTAGATAAAGGTAAAGTCTCAAAGGTATTAGTGAAAGATACAGGGAGTGTTATTGTTAAAACAATAGAAGGGCAAAGTTATGATTTATTTGCCCCAATAATTTTAAGGGATTCAAATTTTGTTGATAAGTTAATAGAAAAAAATGTTGAAGTAGATTTTAAGCAGGATGTTACTTCGGGTTGGTTATATGGGATTCTTAGTTATATAATTCCTTTTATAATTTTAATATTCCTTTGGATGATAATGTTAAGACCATTAACTGGTAGAGGCCCACAAGGTATGAATTTTACTAAAAGTCCTGCCAGGAAATATGATCCCGATAAGGAAAGAGTTACTTTTGATGATGTAGCAGGAGTTGATGAAGCTAAAGAAGAATTAGAAGATATTGTTAAATTCTTAAAAAATCCTCAATCATTTAATAAGATGGGAGCTAGAATGCCAAAGGGAATCTTATTAGTTGGACCTCCTGGTACTGGTAAAACATTAGTAGCAAGAGCAGTTGCTGGAGAAGCAAAAGTGCCATTTTTCTATATAAGTGGTTCAGATTTTGTGGAACTTTTTGTTGGTGTAGGTGCAGCAAGAGTTAGAGATTTATTTGCACAAGCTAAAGCGAATGCTCCGGCTATTATATTTATTGATGAAATAGATGCTGTAGGAAGGCAAAGAGGAGCGGGTTTAGGTGGCGGACATGACGAAAGAGAACAAACATTAAACCAATTATTAGTTGAAATGGATGGATTTGATCCAAGAGTTGGAATTGTAGTAATGGCTGCTACTAATAGGCCTGATATATTAGATAAAGCCTTGTTAAGACCTGGAAGATTTGATAAGAAAGTTGTATTAGATATGCCTGATGTTAAAGGTAGAGAACAAATATTAAAAATACATATGAAAGGAAAACCTATATCTCCGAATATAGATATAGAGGTTTTAGCTAGAAGGACACCTGGTTTTTCTGGAGCAGATTTAGAAAATTTAATAAATGAAGCAGCTTTATTATCTGCTAGAAAAGGTAAAAAAATAATTGAAATGGAAGAAATGGAAGAAGCTATAGATAGAGTTATAGCTGGTCCTGCGAGAAAGACTAGAGTTATTTCTGATAAAACCAGAAAAATAATAGCTTATCATGAATTAGGTCATGCAATAGTTGGGGCGTTATTGCCAAATGCTGATCCAGTTCATAAGGTTACGATAATACCTAGAGGACATCAAGCATTAGGTTTTACACTTCAACTTCCATTAGAAGATAGATATTTAATGACAAAAGAAGAGATTCTTGATAGAATAACAGGTATTTTAGGCGGTAGAGCGGCTGAAGAATTAGTTTTTAATCAAATTACTAGTGGTGCTGCGAATGATTTGCAAAAAGCTACAGAATATGCAAGAATTATGATATTAAAATTTGGAATGAGTGAAAGATTAGGGCCAATAGCTTGGGGAGCTGAAGAGGAAGAAGTATTTTTAGGCAAGGAATTAGCTAAAATGAAAAACTATAGTGAAGAAACAGCAAATGAAATAGATAATGAAATAAAGAGGATTATTATAGAATCATATGAAAAAGCAAAAACAATTTTATCAGAAAATATTGATAAATTACATGAAATAGCTAATGTATTATTAGAAAAGGAAACTTTAAGCGGTGAGGAATTGAATGAGTTATTAGGAACCGTGGAGGTGAAAAAAAATGGAGGTGATTTGGGGGAATCTCAAGAAATTAGAGGGGAAGGAATTTAATTATTCTTTTAGTGTAAATGACGAATCCTTTTTATGGTCTGAGAAAGAAGAATTTAAAGATTTTCATTTATTAGCTACAACTGCATTATTAGAGGAAATATTTAGAGCATCTACAGAATTACTTGATCCACTAATACCAGAACATGTATCTGTAGTTTCATCAGCTAGAATAAAGCATATATCTCCAACACCAATGGGGTTCAAGGTATATATAAAACTTAAAATAGTTTATGTAAAAGACAATAAAATTAAATTTTTTGCTGAAGTCTTTGATGAAGTTGAAAAAGTTGCTGAAGCGGAATTTAAGAAAATTATAGTAAGTAAAAATGTATTAAAAAGAAGAACAAATGAAAAATCAACAAAAATAATATAATTGATATTGGAGGGAGGAATAAATTATGGCTAAAAAAGTTATTATGATTATTGAAGATGATCCTGCTATTTCAGAAATGTTGAATTTTAATCTTACAAAAGAAGGGTATGAGGTAGTTTTAGCTTCAGATGCAGATGAAGCAGTAAAAATGTTAGATGAAAAAGAAGTAGACTTTTTTATAGTTGATATTATGTTACCTGGTTCAATGGATGGTTTTGATTTTATTAGATCTGTTAAAAGTAATGATAAATTTAAAAATTCACCAGTACTTATATTAAGTGCAAAAGATGATCCAGCTGATAAGGTTGCAGGTTTAGAATTAGGTAGTGATGACTATGTAACAAAACCATTTAATGTAAGAGAATTAATTGCTAGAATAAAATCTATTTTTAGAAGACAACAACAAGCAATGCAAATTAAAGAAGAAGGTCCAAAGAAAATAATTGCCAAAGATTTAGAAATTGATACTGAAAGATATGAAGTTCTCATAAGAGGAAATGCTGTAGAATTAACACCATTAGAATTTGAATTATTAACATTCTTAGCTAAAAATGAAGGTAAAGTATTTAGTAGAGATGTATTATTAGATAAATTATGGGGTTATGATTATTTTGGAGATACAAGAACAGTTGATGTTCATATAAGAAGATTAAGAACAAAGATAGAAGAAGATCCATCAAATCCAAAATACATTATTACTGTTAGAGGAAAAGGTTATAAATTTAGAGATCCTGGAAAAGAAAAGTTAGACTATTAATAAAACAAAAAGCGGCAGATTTTCTGTCGCTTTTTTGAAATAGGTGATATAATGTACTATGTTTTAATAATCTTATTGTTTTCTATACTAATGTATATTATTTTTACAAATTATATTACAGTAAAAAATGAAAATATAAAAATTAAATCATCTTTATCAAAAGTTTTATCTATTTCTGCAAATGATCCAGCAGTTGAGTATTTAATACATTCTTTAGAAGAAAAGATAAATGGACTAAATAAAAAACTAGAAATAGAAAAAATTAAAAGAAATAATATATACTCAGTTTTAAACAATATATCAGAATCAATTATGCTAGTTTTTTATTCTGAAGATTCAAATGCATTAATTTTAGATTATGCAAATAAAAGTGCTCAAAATCTTTTTATTTCAGATAATTTTTTGGGTAAAAAATTATCTGAAATACTAGAGGATCATAATATTATTGATATAATACTAAAAAGTTATAGGCTAGATGAAAATATTAGTGATGAAATTATTGTATATAGTCCAAAAAAATCCTTTTTTCATTGTGAAATAAAGAAGATTTTATTAGAATCAGAAAAAAATCAAAATTATAGAATTGTTGTATTAAGAGACATTACAAAAGAAAAAGAATTAGATTTAATGAGAAGAGAATTTTTAACTATAATGTCTCATGAGTTAAAAACACCTCTTACAGTAATACATGGATATTCTGAAACTTTGTTAATGAGTGATGAAAAGTTATCTTCTCAAGCATTAAGATTTTTAAATATAATAGAAGATGAGTCATCTAGATTAACGAGATTAATTAATGATTTATTGGATATATCCAGATTAGAAAGAAAGGATTATGAGTATAATTTTAAAGAAGTTAACTTATCTAATTTAGTAAAAAAAATATATATGATCTTTAATTCTTTAATTAAAGATATGGATATCAAATTACATTTAGATATTGAAGAGGATTTAAAGATTATAGGTGATGAGGATAGATTAATACAAGTTTTATATAATGTATTAGATAATTCTATTAAATTTACTCATATTAAAGATTCAGGAGAAAAGGAAGTATTTGTAAGGTTATATGATTATGAAGATGAAGTTGTTTTGGAATTTGAAGATACAGGAATAGGAATTCCCGAAAGAGAAAGAAATAAAATCTTTAATTTGTTCTATAGAGTTGATAAATCCAGAACAAGGCAGGTTCCTGGTACTGGTTTAGGGTTGTATATAGTAAAGCAAATATTAGAAAAACATAGAGCGTATATTGAAGTGGATAGTGAAGAAAATCAAGGGACGTTGTTCAAAATTATTTTTAATAAAGGGAGGAATATAAATGAGGCCAGTTGATATAATTCATAAAAAAAGAAATGGAGGAATAAATACTAAAGAAGAAATAGAATACATGGTTAATGGGTATGTAAATGGCGATATTCCAGATTATCAAATTTCAGCATGGTTAATGTCAATATTTTTTAATGGAATGACTAAAGAAGAAAGATATTATTTGACAATGACAATGAGAGATAGTGGCGATATTATTGATTTATCAGGTATTAGCGGAGTGAAAATCGATAAACATTCAACAGGTGGAGTTGGGGACAAAACAACATTAGCAGTAGGTCCATTAGTAGCTTCTGCGGGTTTAAAAGTTTCAAAATTATCTGGTAGAGGATTAGGGCATACTGGTGGAACAATTGATAAATTAGAGTCCATACCTGGATTTAAAACAGCAATATCTAAAGAAGAATTTTTTAGAATTGCAAATGAAATTGGAATGGTAGTTGCAGGTCAAACTGGAAATATAGCCCCGGCAGATAAGAAATTATACGCTTTAAGGGATGTTACAGATACAGTTGACGAAATTTCATTAATATCAGCAAGTATTATGAGTAAAAAGTTAGCTGTAGAATCTGATGGTATAGTTTTAGATGTGAAAACGGGTAGTGGAGCTTTTATGAAAAATATAGATGATGCTATTAAATTAGCAAAGTCGATGGTAGAAATAGCAGAATTAAATAATAGAAAAATAATAGCTTTAGTTACAAATATGGATCAACCTTTAGGGGAAGCTGTAGGTAATTCTTTAGAAGTTTTAGAAGCTATTGAAACCTTAAAAGGGAAGGGGCCAGAAGACTTTACCGAATTATGTGTTGAGTTAGGGGCTAATATGTTAGATTTATCTGGATTATATACATATGAAAAAGCAAAAGATATTTTAAGAGAAAATATAAAAAATGGGAAAGCATTAGAGGTTATGAGAAAATGGATAAAAGCTCAAGGTGGAGATGAAAGAGTTATTGATAACCCAAAAATCTTACCAATATCAGATAAAATTGTTGAATTTAAAGCAGAAAAAGATGGTTATATTTCTCATATCGATACAGAAAAAGTTGGAATTGCGTCTATGGTTTTAGGAGCTGGAAGAAAAACAAAAGAAGATATAATAGATTTTTCAGTTGGAATAAAAGTATTGAAAAAATTAGGAGTTAAGGTTAATAAGGGAGATTTAATAGCTGAATTGTATATTTCAGAAAAAAGCAATGTGGATGAAGCATTAAAATTATTAAATGAAGCATATGAAATAACAGATGTACCTCCAAAAGAAGAAAAAATGAAATTGATTTACGAGAGAATAGTAGGAGGTAAATAATGTATAAAAAGGTTATTATATTATTATTTTTAATATTAAGTATATTGTCTTTTTCAGGGGTATATTTTATCGATGTTACAAAGAATCCTAAAGAATTTAATAGTTTAAGCTTATCCGAAAATATATATATTGATATTGAAGAATTTGCTGAATTTTTTAATCTAAGAAAATATCCATCAAAAAATATTATATATATATCAAATCCTGAAAATAATGATATATTAGAACTTGATTTAATTAAAGGAACAGCAAGAATAAATTTTAATATTAATAAGTCATATTCTTCAGCGGTTTTTGAGAAAAATGGAAAGTTATATGTTTTAATAGATGCTATATCAGATTTCTTTAATTTAAAAACATTTAAATTAGATAATGTATTTTTATATAAAAGTATTCCTAGAATAATAAAAATAGAGTTTTCATTTAATAAAATTATTTTTACTTTAAGTCATATTATAAATGAAAATATGATAAAAGTTGAAAATGATGGTATAGTTATATATCCTGCATTTAATGAGTTTCCAGTTCCTAAAGATATAGATTTTGTTATGGTTTCTGATAATGTTGTTAAGTATAAAATAAAAAATTTTAATAGCTATGATTTAAATATTTCTAATAGAACTATTATCCTTAATATGAATGAAGATAAAATTAGTGGTTCAAAAGAAGATAATACATTAAAAAGTCAATCAAATACTAAAGAAGAAACACCTAAAGCATCTCCTTTAGAACAGAAATTAAAAGAAATAAAAAATGATCAAATAATAGACACAGAATTAATTAAAGTCGAAAATAAAATGATTGATTTAGGCGGAAGAATAGTTCCTGTTCATATTGCTAGAATTAACCCAAAGGAATTGGAAATTAAAGTTATATTTAATAATTTAGGGGCTACAATAGATGCAGAAGAATATTTAAATGAAATAAATCCAATATTGGCAATTAATGCAGGGTATTTTGATGTTTCTTCTTTAGAGCCTATTGGAAAGATAATTTCAAATGGTAAAATTCAACATATATCGTCATATTATAGACCTAGTTTTATATTAGATCAATATGGCAATCCTTATATTAAAAATGTTGTAATGGAATATAAAATATATATAAAAGATGTACCTTTTTGGATTAAAGCAATAAATACTGCTTGGAAAGGCGATGTGAAATTATATACTTCAGAATATAAGGGAGAAATAAAAGAAAATGAAGATGATTACTTATTTTTATTAATAGAGAATGGATATATAATTAACATAGGTAAAAAAATCCCAATAAATGATCAGAAATTATTATTGATTGAAAGAAAATATTTAAAGTATATACCTAATTTAGAAGAAGGGGAAGAAGTTATATTTGATATAGATATTAATCAAAATATAGCTATTAAAGAAATGGTTGAAGGTGGACCATTGCTATTGACAGATGATTTAATGCAAGAAGCATTAAAAGAAGAAAAATTATCCTATTCATCTAGCATTATTAACCGAAAAACACCTAGAACAATAGTTGCAATTGATAATGAAAATATGGTATTATTTATAGTAGTTGATGGATATATGGAATCTAATCCTGGTATAAATTATGATGAAGCTCAATTATTATTAGAAAAAATAGGCAATATTAGGCAAGCTATGATGCTTGATGGGGGAAGTTCATCTTTATTTTATTATAACGGAAGATTTTTAAATTATAGATCTGAAAATTGGAGAAATAAAATTCCCGCTTTCTTGGGAGTTTTTAAGAAAAAATAGATATTCTAACAGTGGGGGTGTAGTATATGGCAAACGTAGACAAAAAAAGGATAGTGGGGCTATTTGGCCATCATGGATGTGGGAAAACCACATTAATGGATGCTATATTAAATAATTATTGTGGAGCAGATAGAATTGGTCAAAGATATTTGGATTCAGAGGAGATTGAAAAAGAAAAGGGTGCATCATTTTCTAATCATGTGGTAGCAGTTGACTATAAAGATACAAAATTTTATTTCTTTGATACACCTGGAATGGCTGATTTTTTAGGGGATATAGATGTTGCTGTTAATGCGGTAGATAATGTAGTATTAGTAATTAATGCATCTGCAGGTATTGAAGTAACTACAGAAAGAATATGGAAAATAGCAAGAGAAAATAAAAAACCAATATTTATATTTATTACTCAAATGGACAAAGAAGGAGTAAACTTTGGTGAATTAGTTTCTACTATTAAAGAAACATTTGAAGATGGAGTAAAAGTAGTTCCATTACAAGTTCCAATTGGTGAAGGACCTGATTTTAAAGGTATTGTAAATTTAATAACTCATGAGTCTTTTGAATATGACAAAGATAAAAGTGGTAAAGATAAAAAATTAGATATTGTTCCTGAAGAAGCAAAGGAATATTATGAATCATATCATCAAGAATTAATTGAAGATATTGTAGAAACAAATGAAGAAATGATGGAAAAATATCTTGAGCAAGGCGAAGAAGCGTTAAATCCAGAAAATGTATTTAATGCATTACATCAAGCATTTGAAGATGATGAAATTGTTCCTATTTTAGTAGGATCTGCTGAAATGAATATAGGTATGGACAGATTTCTAGAAGCTATAAGATTAGTAGGAATGCATCCAGATGAAAGAAAGTTTGTAGGAGAACTCGATGGAAAAGAATATGTTATTGAACCTAAAGAAGAAGAACCATTTGTAGGATTAGTTGTAAAAAATGCTGTTGATCCTTTTGTGGGTAAATTAACATTTATTAGAGTTTTAGCCGGTAAAATAAAACCTGGAGACTCATTTGTTGAAGTTCAAGAAGATTCTAATGAAAAAGTTGCACATATTTATATTCCAAGATATAATGATAGAGAAGAAGTTTCTGAAGCGGGAGTTGGGGATATTATAGTTGTACCTAAGTTGAAAAAAAGTAAAATAAATGATACAGTTGCTCATTCATCTAGATTAATAAAAGTAAAATACCCTGAATTCCCTGAACCAATGATTTCAAAATCAGTAAAAACATCATCTAAAAATGAAATAGATAAAGTAAACAATGCATTGTCAAAATTACAAGAATCAGATCCAACATTCTCATGGGAATTTGATCCTGAAACTGGAGAAACAATAATTTCTGGATTAGGAACTACACATTTAGAAATAATGGTTGAAAGATTAAAGAAAACATTTAAGGTAAATGTAGAAGTTGGAAAACCTAAAATTGCATATAGAGAAACAATTAGAAGAAAGGTAACTGCAGAGTATAAACATAAGAAACAAACAGGTGGTCATGGACAATATGGTCATGTTAAGATAGAAATAGAACCATTACCTCGTGGAGAAGGTTATGAATTTGTTGATAAAATAGTTGGTGGTGTAATTCCAAAGAACTTTATTCCATCAGTTGATAAAGGAATTAGAGAAGCTATGAAAAAGGGTGTAGTTGCTGAATATCCTGTTGTAGATATTAAAGTCACTTTATTTGATGGTTCTTATCACGATGTTGATTCATCTGATATAGCTTTCCAAATTGCAGCTAGACAAGCATTTAAAGATGGTATGAATAATGCTAATCCTGTAATTTTAGAACCTGTTATGAAGGTTGAAGTTTATACACCAACAGAATATACCGGAGATGTAATGGGTGAGATTTCTGCTAAAAGAGGAAGACCAATGGGAATGCAATCTGTAGGTAGAGGTATGGATAAAATTGAAGCTGAAATTCCTCTTGCAGAAATGTTAGATTTCTCCCCTAGATTAAGTTCTATTACAAGCGGTAAAGGATATTTCACAATGAAATTCTCAACTTATCAAGAAGTTACACCTGATATTCAACAAAAAATAATTCAAGAAAGAGAAAGAGAAAAAGCTGAACAAGAATAATTTCTGGTTGCCTTTTGGCAACCATTTTTTTTTAGTACTTAAAAATTCACATTTTAAATGGTATAATATTTTTGTACAATAAAAATAGTAAGGAGGAGTATAATGTCAATAAGTACAGGTGGTGGAGATAAAGGTAATACAAGTTTATGGTCAGGTGAAAGAGTATCTAAAGATGATATAAGAGTAGAAGCATACGGAACAATTGATGAATTAAATTCTTTTTTAGGTGAAGCAAAACATTTTGTGAAATCATATGAAGTAAAAAATATAATAAATGAAGTGCAAAATGATTTATTTAAAGTAGCAGGTGAATTGGCATCAAAAGATAAAATATATGTAAAACCTATTGAAACATCTGATGTAGAAAGACTTACAAAGTATGTGAAATATTTTGAAAATAAAATGAATTTAACAGGTTTTGTTATAGCTGGTAATACAATAGAATCAGCAAAATTAGATGTATGTAGAACTATTGCTAGGAGAGCAGAAAGAAGAATAGTTACACTCTCAAAAACAGATAATATATCAGAGCATTTGTTAAAATATGTAAATAGATTATCAGATTTATTATTTATTATGGCTAGATATGAAGAATATTTAATTGATAAAATAGAGTACAAACAATGGTGATTTATGAAAGTGTTATTAGCAACATTTCAAGTAGAATTAATTAATATTAAATCTTTGAAAGAAAAAAGGAGTATAGTAAAAAAAGTTTCAAACGAATTCAGAAAAAAATTTAATATTGCCATTATTGAAAGTGGATTTAATGATAATAAGAAAATATTTCAATTTACTTTATCAACATTATCAAATGATGTAGATTACTTACTATCTTTTTATGAAAAAATGGAAGATATAATTGAATATAAATTTGGATTAAGAGTGATAAATTCTGATTATGAAATATTATGAGGTGATTTTTCTGGAGGAAATACTTTTTTATTTAAAAAAAATAGTAAAAAGATTAAATACAGAACATAGAATAAAACATATTATGGGTGTAGCCTATACAGCAAAAATATTAGCAGAAAAGTATAATGAAAATGAAATAAAAGCAGAAATTGCTGCATTAGGGCATGATTTATTTAGAGATGTAAAACCTTATAAGTTTTTAAAAATTGCTAAAGTTTATGGAATTGATATTTCATATGTGGAAGAAAAAAATCCTATATTATTACATGGTAAAATAGCTGCCGAATATTTAAAAAGAGAGTATGAAATTCCAAATGATATTTATGAAGCAATATACTATCATACAAGTGGATATAAATATTTTAATAATATTGGAAAAATACTTTTTATTTCAGATTCTATAGAACCTACAAGAAATTATGATAATGTAGAATATTTTAGAAATATTGCTAATATAGATTTAGATTTAGCATATAAGGAAATATTAAAAAATAAAATTATTTTTGCTTTAAATAAAGAACATTACTTATTAAAAGAAACAATAGATGCATGGAATTATAATATAAACAAATAATAATTTGGAGGTGTATTAAGTGGCAAGAATACAAGTTGGAGGTAGCAAAAGATCTTCAGGAAAATGGATATGGATATTAATATTGATGATTATAATAGTTATTGCTGGAGGAATATTTTATTTTTATAATAATCTAAAAAATACAACAGAAATGAAAGCTGATGCTATAAGTTATTTAATAACATATGAAACTAAAAATAATACTGAATTATATTTTGTTAGAGTTAAAAATCAATCAAGAAAAGTCTTTATAGTAAAAAGTCAAGATAATATTTTTTATTCAGAAAAAGGATTACAAATTAATTCGTTAAATCCAGAGGAAGCGTTAACCAATTTTGAACAAATTTTTGATATTAATCCATCAACTATAAAATATTATTTTGTATTAAAAGAAGAGAGTATTCCAGCGTTTATGAGTATAATTAAAGGCAATGGAAATAATATAGATAATTTATTTAATTATTTAAAAGTTAGAAAATCAGGAATATTAGATATATTGACAGCTAATAAAATTGTAAACGAAGTAAGAAAATATGGAAATACAAATTTATCATTTAATGGATCATTTTCATTTCTACAAGCATTCTCAAATTATTCTATTACAAGTTATGATAAATTAGAAATAAAAACATTACTTTCAAACCCAGTAACTGTTAAATTACCTGATTTAAAAAAACAATTTGAAAGAAATTATATTGATAAAACATCTTTAGAAACGTTAAAAACCATATTGGAGTGATCCAATGAAATTTTTGATGTATTTTTTTGGTATTTTATTTTCTATATTAATAATAATATCAATGATTTATCCATTTGTTAATATATATACTAAAATGGAAAAGATAGAAGATCCATATTATTTTTTAGTATTAGGTATGGATACAACCGATGTAGATAAAAAAGTTTCTAGAACAGATTCTATATTATTAGTAAGTGTAAGTGAGAAAAAAAATAAAGTATTAGTATTACCTATTCCAAGGGATTTATTAATAAATGTTGATAATGAAACAATAAGAATAAATGCAATATATGTTAAATATGGCATAGAAAAATTAAAAGAAATTATACATAACATAGTAAAAGTAAAAATATCAGATTATTTAATTTTTGATTATGGTCTTTTTAAAGAAATTGGAGATATATATTCTCCGGTAAAGATTTATGTTCCTAATGATATGTATTATGAAGATTTTCATCAGAATTTACATATAGACTTTAAACAAGGATATAATTATCTGAATGGTGAAGAATTATTGTATTATGCAAGATTTAGGCATGATGCATTAGGAGATTTAGGAAGAATTCAAAGACAAAAAGATGTTTTATTTGCTTTAATGAATTCTGCAAAAAATGCAGGTTTTTCAAAAATATTATATTCTATTCAAAAAGTGTTAGATAATACAGTTAATTCTTTTAATTATAATAAATTATTTTCTTTGTTTTTAGTTGCAAAAAATGCCAATATAAGTTTTTTATCTTTACCAATAGAAGTTGTTGGAGATTATGTAAAAGTTGACAGTAAGAAAATAAAATATATGAACGATTATTTAATTAATTTTGAAGAACCAAAAAATCAGGAGAAAATTTGGATTACATTTATTAATAATATGGAGAATTTTAATTTAAGTTTTTATACAGTAACACGTAATAGGTGGAAAAATTCTTCTGGATATTTAATAGAAATTGTTGATATATTACCAAATATCGAAAGTATAAAACATAATAAATCATATGTTATTATTAAAAATAAGAGTTATGAGAAAATAATTTTTGATGAGTTAAAGAAAAGATATAGTAATATAGCTTTTGAATTTATAGAAGATAAAGATATTTACTTTTCTATTATAAAATTTTTAAGTGAAAATTACTATAATACATTAAATTCAGATGCAATTATTTTAGTGGGGAGTAATGCATGAAAGAAATTTTGTTATTAGTAAAAGGTTTTTTTAAAAAAAATAAAAAACATTTTTTATTCCCTTTTCTTTCAATACTTATTGGCGTATGGGGAATGATAGTTGTTATTTCTGTTATTAAAGGATTTGATAAAGTTTTAATAGATTCAATTACTTCATTTTATCCCCATGTGATAATTTATGATAAATATAATGAAAAGATTGAAGGCGAAAAATATAAAATATATTACTCTATTTATCAAGGTTTTTTTAATAAAAATAATAAACGAATAGGAGTATCTTATTGGGAAATAAATGATTTAGAGTATTATAATGATTTAATAATAAAAGGAGACACTAAAGAAGCTATAATAGGTAATGTTATGGCAGAAAATTTTAACATTAATCCAGGAGATACAATAAATGTATTTTATACAGATGACACGAATGGTATTAAACTGAAAAATATAAAAGTTTCTGGTATTTTTCATTCAGGAATATACATTATAGATTCATCATTTATAGTTAACAAATCAAATGAAAATTTGTATTATACAGGTATATATTTAAAAAATCCAAAAGATGCAAAAAAAGTAAAAGAAAAATATTTAAAAAATATAATATCATCCACCTGGGAAGAGCAAAATGAAAATTTTGCTAAAGCTGTTGAAATAGATTCTTATTTTGCTATGATAATTACGTTTTTTGTGGTATTAATGAGTGGATTTAGTATTTCGAATTCGGTTATGTATTCAATTTTTGTAAGAAAAAAAGAAATAGGTATATTATATTCTATGGGTATGAAAAAAATAAAAATATCTATGGTTTTTATATTAGAAAGTTTATTAATATCTATTTTAGGATTTTTAATCGGTTATTTGCTTGCATATATTACTATTTTGATTTTAAAGTTAATAGATTTAAAACTCCCATCTGTGATTTTCTACATTGACACTATTCCTTTTTATATTTCGTTTAATGATATTATTTTAAGTTTTATTTTTATTATTTCATTGTCTTTTGTTTTTTCATTTTTTTCATCAAGGAAACTTTTGTCTTTTGATCCTATTGAGGTGTTACATAATGAATAATTTAATAGATATGGAAAATATTTATTTTTCATATGATAAAAAAAATAATGTTTTAAAAAATATTTCTTTAAGTATTGAATATAATAAGTATTATGGAATATATGGACACTCTGGTAGTGGAAAAAGTACGTTATTATTTATAATGGGAAAATTATTAAAACCGGATTCAGGAAAGATAAATTATAATATTGATAAGACAAAAATAGGATTTGTATTTCAATTTTTTAATCTAATAAATGAATTAACAATACTAGATAATGCTAAACTTGCTCAATATATTAGAAAAAAAAGGTATAATTATAATGAAATAAGAGATATTTCGGAGATATTGGGAATAGAGAATTTATTAAATAAATATCCATATGAATTATCTGGTGGTGAAAAACAAAGAGCCAGTATTTTAAGGGCTGTAGTTGGCGATGTTAAATTAATTTTAGCAGATGAACCTACTGGTAGTTTGGATATGAATAATAAGCTTATAGTATTTAATTTATTTAAAAAGATAGTATCCTTAAAAAAAACAGTGGTGGTAGTTTCGCATGAGAATGAATTAATAAATTATTGCGATAAAAAAATATTTTTAGAAGATGGAATTTTAAAGGGGGAATTATAATGGAAAGAGAATTTTTATTTTTAAAACCAAACACAGTTAGGAGAGGATTGGTTGGCGAAGTAATAAGTAGATTAGAAAGAAGAGGAATAAAAATAGTTGCTATGAAAATGATTTCTCCAACTAAAGAACAAGCAGAAGAATTGTATAAAGAACATAAAGGTAAACCATTTTATGATGATTTAATGAATTTTATTTTATCTGGACCTATTATAGTAATGGTTTTAGAAGGTCCGAGAGTTATAGAAATGGTAAGGCATATTATAGGTAATACAGATCCATTAAAAGCATCACCTGGAAGTATTAGAGGTGAATTTGGAATGAGTATTACTAAAAATATTGTTCATGCATCAGATTCGCCTGAAAATGCTGAAAGAGAATTAAAAATATTCTTTAAAGATGAAGAGATAATAAATTATAGATTGGATGTGCAAGACGACTTATGATTATAGTGAAATTAAAAAAAGGAAAAGAAAAAAAGATAAAAAATGGATATTTGTGGATTTTTAAAGATGAAATATCTGAAATAACAGGTGAAAAAAAAGATGGTGAAATATGTAATGTTTTTTCATCAGATTTTGAATTTATAGGAAAGGGAATATTTTCAAAATCATCTAATATAGCAGTTAAGATATTATCGTTAAAAGATGAAGAAATAAATGAAGTATTTTTTTATAATAAATTTTTAAAGGCATTAAAAATAAGAAAAAATTTTGGTAATTCATATAGATTTTTTCATGCGGAAGCAGATGGAATACCAGGATTGATTATTGATAAATATGAGAAATATATAGTAATACAATTTAGAAACAAAGGTGTTGAGAATAAAAAAAATGAAATTATTAGTGCATTGATAAAAGTATTTAGAGATGATATAAAAGGAATATATGAAAGAAGCGATTTTGAAACTTCATCTGAAGAAGATTTAGAGAGAAATACAGGAGTTTTATTTGGAGAAGAACCACCAGATAGATTTATTATAGAAGAAGAGGGTATTAAATACATAGTTGATATAAAAAATGGTCAAAAAACTGGGTTTTTCTTTGATCAAAGGAAAAACAGAGTTTACATTAGGCAATTTTCTAAAGATGCTATAGGATTAGATGCATATTCATATACTGGTGGATTTGCATTGAATATGGCTAAATATGGAGCAAAAAAAGTGATAGCTGTTGATAAGGATGAATATGCACTTGAATTGCTTAAAGAAAATGCAAAGTTAAATGGAGTAGAAATAGAAACGGTATTTGACGATGTTGAAACGTTTTTAAATAATACAAATTATACATTTAATTTAATGATGTTGGATCCTCCATCATTAATAAAAAAGAAGACTGAGAGATTTAAAGGAGTACAGATTTTTAAAAGGATTTCAGAATTAGGTATAAAAAGATTAGACAATTACGGAATATTAAGTTTATGTAGCTGTGCATATCAAGCAGATATATCATTGTTAATAGAATCGCTTAGGAGAAGTGTAGAAAATGAAGGAATTATGTTGCAAAGTTTGGATATTATAACACAATCAAATGATCATCCTTGGATACTTCAAATACCAGAAAGTTTATATTTAAAATGTTTCTGGATTAGGGTGATTAAATAGTGCCAAGCATATTAGCACATATAATTTATTCTATGAAAGATAATTATAAATTATGGGGACCAGAATTATATTTGGGAGCACAAGGACCAGATATATTTTTTTATGTAAATAATAATAAATATAGAGAAATTGGGAATAAATTGCACGAATTAAGCATATCTGATTATAAAGAATTAATGAAAAATTTTCCAGAAGGATATTATAATGGATTTATATCCCATATGGAATTAGATGAGAAATTACATCCAATAATAAATATATATTACTCGGAATCTAAATTGCATACGAAATTTGAATATAATTTTGATGAAATCCTATCTTTAAGATTTATAGGCAATCATTTTATAGAAAACAAATGGTGGAAAATACTTAAAGTAAATAATATAGAAAAGATATCAACGGAATTTAATAGAGTATTAAAAAATGAATTTAAAATAAATATTGATTTTAAATTTGCATATAAAAAAATGTTGAAAAATCTTAAGCTATTATTTCAATATCCGTATTTAAAGATTATTATATCAAAAAAATTAAAACTTTTTGGTATTGATTATTTATATCCTAAAATATTAGAAAATGATATAGATAAGTTAAAGCATTTAGAAGAGGAATTTGATAAAATTCTTGAGGGGGATTGATAAAATGAAAGTATTAGGATTAATTTTAGCTGGATCATCTAAAAGTGGAATAGGAAAATTAACTCAAAAAAGAGCAAGTGCTGCAGTACCTATTTTTGGAAAATATAGAGCAATTGATTTTACTTTAAGTAATTTTGTAAATTCAAAAATAAAAAAGGTAGGTGTTTTAACTCAATATTATCCAAGGAGCCTTATGGATCATTTAGGCAGTGGAAAGGAATGGGATTTAGATAGAAAAACAGGTGGTTTATTTATATTACAACCATATTTTAAAAGTAAGGATGAAATACCAGTTTATAAAGGTACAGCTGACGCAATATTTCAAAATATGACTTTATTAAGAAGAGGAGACGAAGATTTTGTTTTAATAGGATCAGGAGATCATATATATAATTTTGATTTTAACAAATTATATAGATATCATTTATCTCATGGTGCAGATATTACTATATTAACAAAAGAATTTGAAGATAAGGAACTTTTAAATACATTTGGTCAAGTAGTTGTAAATGAAGAGGGACGAATTCTGGAATTTTATGAAAAACCAAAGGAAATAAAATCTAATAGAATATCATTAGGGATTTATTTTATAAATAAATCTCTTTTAATGGAATTATTATATTCTACAGTTCCTAATGGAGGTACAGATATTGTTCATGATGTAATTATTCCAAACTTAGAAAAATTAAGGGTTTATGCATATGATTTTAAAGGTTATTGGTCAAATATAAAAAAATCTATAAAAACATATTATCAAACTAATATGGATATATTAAAATCTGAAATTAGAAGAGAACTGTTTTATAATAAAAAAATATATACAAAATTAAAAGATTATGCTCCACCTAAAATAAATATAAATGCTAAGGTAGAAAATGCTTTTATTGCTGATGGTGTAATAATTAATGGTTTTGTTAAGAATTCTATAATATCAAGAGGAGTAAAGATAAAAGCAGGAGCAGTTGTTGAAAATTCGATAATATTACAAGATACAATTATATCAGAAGGAACTGTTATTAGGAATGCAATTATAGATAAAGATTGTGAAATTAGAGAAGGAAGGAAAATAATTGGTGAAAATGAAATAATATTGATAGAAAAAGGATCGATTATATAAGGGGGGATTTTTAATGAATGTTGTAGCTTTGATTTTAGCTGGCGGACAAGGTACTAGATTAGGAGTTATAACTGAGTACTTAGCTAAACCAGCTGTTCCGTATGGAGGTAAATATAGAATAATTGATTTTGCTATAAGTAATTGTGTAAATTCAGGAATATACAATGTAGGTGTTTTAACACAGTATAGACCTCACGTATTGAATAAACATTTAGGAATAGGGAGACCATGGGATTTAGATATAAAAACAGGTGGATTAACAATTTTACCTCCATATGTAAGTAGTACAGATCAATCATGGTATATGGGAACGGCTGATGCAATATATCAAAATATAGAATACATAGATAATTATGATCCTGATTTTGTATTGATTTTATCTGGTGATCATATATATAAAATGGATTATAATGAGATGATAGATTTTCATATTGAAAAAAATGCAGATGCTACTATAGCTTGTATGGAGGTTCCAATAAATGAAGCACATAGATTTGGAATAATGGTAACAGATTCTTTTGGTAAAATTGTAGAATTCCAAGAAAAACCCAAGGAGCCGCGCGGTAATTTAGCTTCTCTAGGTATTTATGTGTATTCTTGGAATGTTTTGAAACAATTATTAATAGACGATGCAAATGATCCTAATTCAGAACATGATTTTGGTAAAAATATTATACCAAAAATGTTAGAAGAGAAAAATAATTTAGTTGCATATAATTATGAAGGTTACTGGAGAGATGTCGGTACATTAGAGTCGTATTGGGAATCAAATTTGGAGCTATTAGGGCCATTGCCATTATTAAATATCCATGATATTAATTGGAAAATATATACTCAATCAGAGGAATTACCTCCATCATTTGTATCAAATAATGCGAAACTTAGTAGTTCTTTAATTAGTGAAGGTTGCGAAATACATGGAGAGGTTCATAATTCGGTATTGTTTCAAGGAGTAATAGTAGAAGAAGGAGCAATTGTTAAAGATTCAGTTATTATGAATAAGTGTATTATTAAAAAAGGCGCATATATTGAAAAAGTTATTATTGCTGAAAATACTGAAATAGGAGAAAATGTAAAAATAGGAATAGGGGAATTTAAAGAAAGTCAATATAATAAGAAAATATATAATTCAGATTTAACGTTAATAGGTTTTAATTCAAAAATACCGTCAAACATAACAATAGGTAAAAATGTTGTGATAGGAAATTATGTAACAGAAATAAATGGTGATGTTCCTTCAGGAGGTTATGTAATATAAGGGGGCTTGGTTATGGATTTTTATGCTGTAAAATTTTTTGCTACATCTTCTTTAACAGCAGAAGTTATAATAGGGTATATGTTTGGTAAACAAAGGGGAAAACCAGAGTATAAAGTACTGTCAATACCTAAATCTAAATTACCCAAATATGAATTACCTGATATAAATTTATCATATATAGAGTATAAAGCAAATTTAGAAGAATTATATTATAATGCTATAAAAGATTCTACTGTTTTAGATCTTAATAAACAATTTTTAGCATATGTACAATCTACAATAAAAAGATATGGGCCAGAAATTGTTAACGCAAAAATGTTTTTAGGAGTAAGAGATTCAGACGTTGCTGTTATTAAAGCTATTTTGACAGAAATTTTTGAAGAATGGGAAGGAGAAATAAATTTAAGAATAGTTGCAGAAAAATTAACTTATCAAGATCTTGTATGGTTGATGACTCAACACAGAAGTTTTTCAGAGAAAGAAAAAGCATATTTAAGTAGAGTAGATGTTTTAAATTCTCCTGAAGTTTTACCTCTATCGGATCCTTTGAATGGTATGACGATAAATAATTTAGATGTTGGAGATCCCGTTTATTCTCTAATAATAGATCCAGTTGAACCTGCAAATATTAATAGATTAAAGGAGCAATATCCAGATAAATTTGACGAACAAGGAAAAAATATTATGCCAATTGAATCAAGTTTAATTGCGAAAGAATTAATTCAAAACACAGACTATTATTTTATTAAAGTTGATCTTGGTGGTGGGGTAATTGGAAAGGCTGTAATTTCAAAAAATTTAAAAATGATGGTCGATTCTAATAGAATAGAGGAGATGCACAGAAAAAGAGAAGAATATTTTAATCCACCGGAAGATAAAATAATAGGTGATGTTTTAAAAGAAAGTATAGATGGTTTAAAAAGAGAAGCTGGTTTACCTCAAAATAAAGTAAGGAGTAGTGATATATTAATTATTTTTGGATTATCAATAGGATTAATAATAGCAGCTATTTTTTTAGGTATATGGTTGGGAGTATTTTGATGAAAAATTTTTCATTAATTTTAATAATTTCTTTAATTATTATAGGGGTTGTATTTAATATATTTATGATAAATTATATATATAAAAATAGTATATATAGAGATATTAAATTGAAAAAAGAGTTAGAAAAAATAAATACTATTGAAAATGATTTTAAAGATAAAAGATATTCATCTAATATTATATATACTTCTTCTGATGCAACAATTATTAAAGTTATATTTAGTAATAATATAGAAGGAGTAATAATTCAGGAGGAATAGAATGAAAGTCAAACTATCTTATGCAACAGCTGTTTTATTAGGTTTTAAAAAGGGTAAGATTAATTTTGATATGCCTACAGCTTATTTGATGTTGGGAGAAAAATGTATATATAATTGTAGTTTTTGTGCTCAAGCAAAGGATGCAAATTCAGACAAAGATTTGTTGTCTAGAGTTAAATGGCCAGAATATAATATAGATGAATTTATAACTAAGATTAAAGATAAAAATCCATTTAAAAGATTATGCCTTCAAGTAGTTAATTCTAATAATTATTTTGAAGATTTAAAGGAATTTTTATATAAAACAAAAGATATACCTGTGTTAAAAGCAGTATCTTTAAGACCTAAAAATATGGAAGAAGTAAATGAGATATTCAAGTATAATATAGATGATTTAGGTATATCAATTGATGTTGCTAATAAAGAATTATTTGGTAGAATTAGGGGAGGGAGTTTTGACTCTCTCTTTAACATTTTAATTGAATCCTCAAAGAAATATCCGGGAAAAATAACAACTCATGTTATTGTTGGATTAGGGGAAACAGATGAAGATTTAATTAATTTAATGTTTGAAATGAAAAAATATAATATTTTAGTATCATTATTTGCTTTTACACCAGTTGCGGGTACTGAATTTGAAAAAAAAGATCCTCCATCTTTGGAAAGGTATAGAAAAATACAACTTGCTAGAGAAATTATAGAAAAATTTGATGTAAAAAAAGACGATTTTGAATTTAAAAATGGCATTTTAGTAAAATTACCAGATGTCGATATTTCTTATAATGAAGCAATAAAAACAAGTGGATGTAGTTTTTGCACAAGACCGTATTATAATGAGAAGCCAAATAAAACATTATATAATGTTCCACATAATAGGAAATATTGAAAGGAGGAAGGAAATGGCTCTATTATCTTTTAAGGGAGGAGTTCATCCACCTGAAAAAAAGGAATTGGCAGAACATAAAGAAATAAAGGTTTTGCCACTACCAGAAAAAGTGTATATTTACACTACAAATCATATAGGAGCTCCTGCGAAGATTTTAGTGGAACCAGGCCAAAAAGTAAAAACAGGTCAAAAAATTGGTGAAGCTAATGGTTTTATCTCTGCAAATATTCACTCTTCTGTAACTGGTGAAGTTGTGGAAATTATTAAAATGACAAATGCCGCATCTGGTTCAAAAAATGATGTAATAGTTATTCAAAGAACAGGTGATGATGAATGGGATTTTATTCCTAATCATGGAGATTATTCAAAAAAATCACCAAAAGAAATTATAGAAATAGTAAAAGAAGCAGGTATTGTGGGACTAGGTGGAGCGATGTTCCCATCTCATGTAAAAATGTCTATTCCAGAAGGGAAAAAAGCAGATTATTTAATTATTAATGCTGCAGAATGTGAACCATATATAACTATAGACCATAGGATGATGTTAGAAAAATCAAAAGAAATAGTTAAAGGTATAAAGATAATTATGCATGCAACAGGAGTAAACAAAGCGTATATTGGAATTGAAAGTAATAAACCTGATGCAATAGAAAAAATGAAAGAAGCTGTATCTGGAGAACCAATTGAAGTAAAAGTATTAAAAACAAAGTATCCTCAAGGTGCGGAAAAACAATTAATATATGCTATTACAAAAAAAGAAGTACCTTCAGGTGGATTGCCATTAGATGTTGGAGCAATAGTATTTAATGTTTCAACAATATATGCTATATATGAAGCTGTTGAAAAAGGGAAACCTTTAGTAGAAAGAGGCATTACACTAACCGGTGAAGGTGTAAAAAATCCTGGAAACTTTATATATAGAATAGGTACATTAGCAAAAGATTTGTTAGATTATGTTGGATTAGTCGAAGAGGAAAAAATAGATAGAATATTGTATGGTGGCCCTATGATGGGTATTCCACTTCCAAATATAGAACTTCCTACTTTTAAAGGGAATAATGCATTAACAGTTATGACTAAAGATGTTGCACCTGATAAAGAATTATTCCCATGTATTAGATGTTCAAAATGTGTTCAAGTATGTCCAATAAATTTAATGCCATACTTATTAAAAATGCAAGTTGAAAAAAGAGAGTATGATAAAGCTCTTGAATATGGGTTGATGGATTGTATTGAATGTGGATCATGTTCATATGCATGTCCAGCTGGTATTGAATTGGTTAAATCTTTTAAAACTGGAAAGAAAGTAGCTAGAGCTTTAAAAGGGAGGGCAAAAAAATGAAGTTGAATGTTGCAGCAGCACCACATTTAAGATCAAAAGATAGTGTAAGAGCTGTGATGGTAGATGTATTAATAGCCCTCATACCATCAGTAATTGTATCAACATGGGTTTTTGGATTAAGAGCGTTATGGATAATGTTATATACAATGATTTTAGCAGAAGTAATGGAATTATTTATAATGAAGGTTCTTAGAAAACAAAAAAACTTTAAACCAGATGGAAGTGCTTCAGTAACAGGTTTATTATTAGCAATGAATTTATCTTTAGCAGTAAATTGGTGGCAAATATTAATAGGAACATTTGCCGCAATTGTGTTAGGAAAACATGTTTATGGTGGTTTGGGTAAAAATGTATTTAACCCAGCATTAATTGGAAGGGTATTTATGTTAATATCTTTCCCAGTTGCAATGACAACTTGGTATAGACCATTTTATTATAAATTTGATACAATAACAACAGCAACACCTTTAGCAATATTAAAAGAAAAAGGTATTGATTCTTTATCAAATTGGTCTGATTACACAATTAGTCTAAAATCACTTTTTGTTGGTACAGTTCCAGGATCAATAGGGGAAGTTAGTGCTTTAGCATTGTTGATAGGTTTTATATATTTAGTAGTTCGTGGAAGAATAAAAATTTGGATACCAGTTACATATATTTCAACAGTATTTGTAATTGCTTCAATTTTTTATTTAGTTGATCCTACAAAATATGCATCTCCATTATTTCATTTATTAGCAGGAGGATTAATGCTAGGTGCATTGTTTATGGCTACTGATATGGTTACTAGCCCTATGACAGTTAAAGGTCAGATTATTTTTGGATTGGGATTAGGATTAATTACAATGGTTATAAGGCTTTTTGGAGGATATCCTGAAGGTGTTTCATTCTCTATTTTAATTATGAATGCATTAGTGCCATTAATTGATATTTATGCTAAACCACGCATTTTTGGAACAACAAGAGGTGGTAAATAATGAAAGAATATATAAAGACAGGACTTATATTAATGATATTTATTGTAATCTCTGGATTAATTGTTTCAATTGTATATGTTTCAGCAAAGCCAGCAATAGATAATGCTGAATTACAAGCAAAATTAAAGGCTATTAAAAAAGTGTTAGAAAATTCAAAAGGTGATGGATTATTAATAAGTAATATTCCAAACTCATCAAAAGAATTAGATGAAGCTATTTGGGATTCAAATGAAAGTGGAATATTATATTCAAATTCAAATTCAAAAGTATATTCTCCAGTATACAAATATATAAATGATAAAGGACAAGAAATATATATTTTAACAGTATCAAGTATAGGATTTGGAGGAGAAGTTATTTCTGTGGTATCTTTTGTAAAAGAGGATGAAATATACTTTAATAATTTGGAAGTAATTTCTTATTCACAAGAAACTCCAGGGTTAGGTGCAAATATCGCTCAAGAAAATATAAAGAAAAGATTTTTCCCAATTTCATATGAAGGATTGTTGAATGGGGTAAAAGTAAATAAAGATGCTGGGGTATTATTAAACACACCTCAACAAATAAAAGAAGGAAAAGAAAAAGGTATAATACAAACTAGTGATGTGATGACAGGTGCAACAATTACTCCAAGAGCAGTGGCTAATTCAATAAATGCAGGATTTGAATATCTCAAATCCAAAGGAGTGATTCAATAATGGCTAATATAAAAAATTTTAAAGCTGGATTATTTGAACAAAATCCTATTTTTATACAAGTTTTAGGTATGTGCCCTACACTAGCAACTACCACTAATGCAGAAAATGCATTAGGTATGGGATTAGCAACTTTATCTGTTTTAATTTTGTCAAATATAGTTGTATCTTTAATTAAAAAATGGGTTCCTAAAAATATTAGAATACCTATATATATTGTTGTTATAGCTTCTTTTGTTACAATGGTAGATATATTAATGCATGGATATGTATATGACTTATGGAAAACATTAGGATTATTTATTCCGTTAATAGTTGTTAACTGTATTATTTTAGGTCGTGCTGAATCATTTGCTTCAAAGAATACAGTATTAGATTCAATTTATGATGCGTTAGGTATGGGATTAGGATTTACTGGAGCTTTAGTATTATTGGGTTCTGTTAGGGAATTATTGGGAAATGGTACAATTTTTGGTCTTCCTATTTGGGGAGATGCTATGAAATTATATGTTATGATATTACCACCAGGAGCATTTTTGGTTTTAGGTATGTTATTGGCAATGTTTAATGCAATAGGAATACATAATAGAAATAAAGCAAAGGCTGGTGAAAACAAATGAAATTGTTTTTCATATTTCTCTCAGCAATATTAGTCAATAATTTTGTTTTGTCTAAATTTTTAGGTATATGTCCTTTTTTAGGGGTTTCTAAGAAAATAAGTTCAGCATCTGGAATGTCTATGGCAGTTATTTTTGTTATGGTTTTATCCAGTGTAATTACATGGTTTTTAAATCTTTTATTGGTTAAATTAGGGTTGGAATTTTTAACAACTATTGTTTTTATACTTGTTATTGCAACATTAGTTCAATTTATAGAGTTTTATATAAAAAAAGTTTCACCAAATTTATATGAAGCATTAGGAATTTATTTGCCTTTAATTACTACTAATTGTGCAATTTTAGGTCTAGCATTAATTAATGTAATTAATAAATATACATTAGTTGAAACTATAGTTAATGCTTTAGGGGCTGGTTTTGGTTTCGGAATGGCATTGATTATTTTCTCTGCTATTAGAGAAAGAATGGACTACTATGATATTCCTGAGCCATTTAAAGGAACTGCTATTGCTTTAATTACAGCAGGACTTTTATCAATGGCATTTATGGGATTCTCAGGTCTCATAAAAATATAAGGGAGGAGTAATAATGTCTATAATAATAAATGCGGTAATACTACTTGCAATTTTAGGTTTTTTAGCAGGAACATTTTTAGCATTTGCTGAAAAGAAATTTGAAGTAAAAGAAGATTTAAGAGTGATATTTGCAGAAAATTTATTACCAGGAATTAATTGTGGTGCATGTGGTTATCCTGGATGTCCGGGGTTTGCAAAAGGTTTTGTGAAAGGTGAAGTAAAAGCAGATGGATGTTTACCTGGAAAAAGACAAGGTGTTCCTGAAAAGTTAAATAATTTAGCAAAATTGTCTGATGATGAATTAAATAAAATTTGGGAAGAAATAGGTGAAGATATAGAAAAAATTAAGGAAAAATTTTAACAGGAGGATTATCCTCCTGTTTTTAATTTTGAAATTAATAAATTTCTAATTTTTTCATCATTATTTTGTATAATATAATCTAAAAGATTATTTAATAAATCAAATTTATGATCTTTAAGAATTTTTTTGATTTTTTCAACATTTTCAGAGGTAGGATTTTTTAGTGTTTCTATATATGAGAATAATAATTCATTTATATATATATTTGCTTTATTTAATGTATATTTTTTTTCTATTAATTCTAAAGTATAATTTTTAAATAGCTTTTTAAAATCATACTTATTTAGAAAATTTATTATACTAATAGGTATTCTAATTATAATTATATTATTTTTACTATCTTGATTTATATATATATTACCATTAAGATTATTTAAATATTTATATATTAAATCAATATTTAGATGATTGGATTTGTTTTTTAGTAATATTAAATATTCATTATATATATTATTTTCATCTATAATTTTTATTTCTAATTCTCCATCTATCACATAATATTTTAAAATAATATTTCCATGAGACTTGTTGGATAATATTAAAACTAAGATATCATATAATAATAAATAAATTAATTTTTTATTTCCAAAAATAATATTATTAATCAAGTTATTTTGCTTTTTAATGGTAATATTATATAAATTTTGTGATAAATAATATATTATTTCATTAAGTAATTCATCCAAGTTAAAAAAATCGTAGTTTTCTATATCATTTTCTAATTTCTGTTTGAAATCTAGTAATATTATATATTTATCTATTATATTAGAAAGTTCATTAATATTTTTATTTATTATTTCTTCTTTGTTTTTGTTAGGAAGGTAAATATAATTTGAAATATTTTGGAGCTTATTACTAATATCAATAATAAAATCATTTATTATATTATTATATCTTTCAATATTTTTATTAAATTCATTTTTTAAGTCTTCTGAAATAGATTCTAATTTTTTATTTTTATCAATTATTTTTGTAATATTTTCTTTTAATATATTTCCTTCTTGGGTATTTAATTTTATATTATCATCTCTTTTGTTTATAAATTCAATGATATTTAATATATCTAATTTCGAATAATAATAAATCCTATGAATAATTATGTATAATACTATGAATATTAATACTAAAATAGTCATAAAAAAATGTGAATATCGTTCATTAAAATTATTAGTATTTAAAATATAAAAATCAATGTTTTCATAATTAATTGACAGTTTATTATTTAAGTTATTTAAATTAATACTAACCGGGTAAGTTTTATTATTATAATATATAATAATATCTTTTCCAGTAAATAATTTAATATAATTTAAGTAATCTTCAATGGAATAACTAAATTCATATATATTATTATCAACTTCAATATTTTTTGTTATTAAACCATCTTTATTTTCTATGTCAGATATATTATTGCTTTTTTTTATAATAATATGAAATGGTTTAAAATTAAAATAATTATATTTAATATAATTATATACATTTTCTATTATCTTTTTATCAGTTTGTATAATAAAATTTCTAACATAATTTCTTTCAATATTTTGATTATATGTTTTTACTTCGCTGTATATAAAAATTATAAAAGTAAATAATGTGATTATAATAAATATATATAAAGAAAATAAAATAAATTTTAACTTTTTCATGATTAACCTCCTGAAAAATATATGAATATTATATCATAAAAAAAAACGGATCCAAAGGATCCGTTAAATGTCTATCCATCTATTTCAGGGGGGGATAGGGGGATTTTCTTTTTACATCTATAGTATACAAAAATAAATGTTAAGTTTCAATACTTTAATATTAATTGTGAATTTTCAAACGTAACAAAAGAACTATTTATGTAAAAATCATTTTTTTAATGAAGGTATCAATAATACTGTCATAATCCATGAAATAAAAATGCCCAAAACCATTGTTAAACTAAACTGCTTAAGTAATTCCCCTCTGGATAATTGAAAGGTTATAAAAGATGAGATTGTTGTTAAAAATGATAATGTTATAGCTTTTAAAGTATGCCAATAATGCGATTTATCTTCATCAATTGCGTGAAATAAATGTATATATCCATCTACTCCAATACCAAATATTAAAGGTAGTGAAATTATTGTTAAGAATGTTGCGTTAATATCAAAAAAGTAAATAATTCCAAATGTTGTAAAATTTGTGAAAATTAAACCTAATATAGCAATAATTGTTTCTTTTGATGATTTTCTTGATAAATATGTTAGAAGTCCTATCATAACAATAGAAAATGCTAGAACAGAGAAAAATTGTTTTTCTATTAAATACATAAGTCTGTACAAAGCTTTAGAACTACCTAAAAATCTATTTATATATTGTTTAACAGAGTCATAAAAATATTTCATTCCATTGTTTGCATTTAAATTAATTGAAGGAGTTACGTATACTATAAAATAATCTTTACCTTCTTTATTAATTAAAATATTTTTTCTTAAACTTTCTGGTATTAATTCAGTAATTCCTAGTATAAAATCTTTTTCATTATTTGAGTTAGCTGCTAAATCAATAATTTTTAAAGTTTCAGAATAAATATCGTATTTTTTTAATACAGCAACAGTGAATGGATCGTTTACAATTTTAGATATTTCTTGAGTTTTCAATTTAATTTTTTCAAAATCACCTAATTGTTTTTTTAATATATCTAAATAACTTTCAACTTTGGAAATATATGGTGATTTTTTTAGTTCGTCTATAAATTCTTGAGAATTTTCATCTATAGCAATAATAAATTGTAATTCATTAAATAATGAATTACCAAAGTGTTCGGCTATATCATTAAAGGTTTGACTACTTTCTGAATTTGTTGGTGCTAATCCTGGTGGGGTATAAGAAAAATTAGAAAAGTTAATTATACCAAATACAGAGAAAATTGATATAAATAATATAATAAATGATAATATTATTTTTCGCCTTTTTGGTATCCAAACTCCTAGTTTTTGAAACCAAATATTTATTTTATTTTCTTTATAAGTTTTTAGAATAATATGTCTAAAAGGGTAAAATGTAATAGGAGTAATAAAAATCATAATTAAAGCAAATACGAATAAACCTAAGCTACTTATTATAGCCATTTCGGTAAAAGCAGGAAGTTTAATAAATACTAAAGAAAGAAAAACAAGAATTGTTGTTAAAACACCATAGATTATAGGAATTAATACCGTTTCATATGTTATTGATAGTGCTTCTATATAATTTTTTCTTTCTTTAAATTCCGTTATTAACCTACTAGTTATATGTATGCCATAATCAATACCTAAACCTAGAGTAATTGCAGCAACAAATGAAGTTAAAATATTTAATTCTTTAAAAATAAGAGTAGATAATCCTAAAGTTATACCTACTGAAAAAATTAAACTGATAAAAACTAATATAGTACTTGTTAAATTACCAAAGGTAATATAGAAAATAATCATAATAAGTACTATTGAAAGATATGTTGTAATAGAAAAATCAAAAGAAACAGTTTTATTAGCTTCATAGGAATAGATATAAGAGCCTGTTAGTCCGGTTTTAATATTATATTTAGTATTTATCTTATTTAGAATATTTTTAACTTTCGGAATTATAATATTTACAAAATCTAAGTTTGAAGTAGGTTCATTAAATGTTACTCCCATTACCATTATTTTTTTATCTGGAGATAATGTATAGTATCCTAATAATGGATCAGTTTGTTTAGAAGATTCAAAATTATCATTTAATTTATTTAATAAATATAAAGTATCGTTAATATATTCAAATGATTTAAAATCATATGGATTTATATTAGAAAAAGATTCAAAGGTTTTATTTATATTTTTTACCAATTCATCTATTAAATTGGAATTTGAAACATTTAAAAATCCGTATGATAATAGTAATGATACATCTGTTTTAGCTAAATCTTTAAAACCATTCAAATTTTTCATTTCTTCTTTAAAATCAAGAGCTAATTTTCTATAATTAGTATCTTCATTTAAATAAAAGGCGACAATCATTATTTCAGATTCTGATTGATTTTTAGATTCATTTTTATATGAAAGAACTATGGGATCATCTTTTGGTAAAAGCTCTAAAAGATCAGAATTAATTTTTAAATTAGTTACATTATATATTATAGAAATAGAAAGAATAAAAAATAAAATTAGTATTAATTTGTAATTTTTAGTGAGAAATTCTGAAAGTAATAAATATTTTTTTTTCATTTTATCATCTCCAGAGCAATAAATATACTAAAGTGTCAATTATAATTCCAAAAATAATAGCAAAATATTTTTTATGCATTATATCTATTCTTATCTTTAATAATTCCATCCAAATAAAAGGTAATATAAAATAATAATGAAAGGAGTATTTAATAAGAATGCTAAAAAAACCTATGAATAACAATGGCGATGAAGAAAGAATATAATATGGGAAAACATTTCTGAAATCTTTAATATCATAAAAAGATGTTCTTATACCATTATTTACAAATATTAAAGAAACAATTAAAAGTGTTTTTTTGAAAAAACCATATATAGTTAAATTTGAAAATAATGGAGAAAACCAGAAAAATAATAAAATTATAATTCCAACATATATATTGTAAAAAGGAGCACTTTTTACTTTTCTAGGTGAAAATATGATTTTAAAAATATAATTTAACATTAGTGTATTCCTCCAGTATATACTTTCATATCATATATAACATTAATACCTAACTCTTCAAATACCTCTAATAAAGGTTTAACTCCAGGATTATTAATGATATTAGAATCTAATATTATACCATTTTCTTTTTTTAGGTTTTCTAAAAAATCAGTTTTAAATGAATAAGGCTTATACGTGTTTTTATCCATAACATAATATTTTAATTTTAAAAAACTTAATTGTTCTAGTGAAAGTTTTGATAAATCTAATATAGCTATAGTAGGATAATTAACTAAAGTAAAATTCTTAGAATAAGATATATTTTTTACTAAATCTAAACCATAAAATGATATGTTTTCTTTATGTTCTTGAATAGAAGAATCTAATGATTTTAAAGTTATTTTTAATTCATTATAAGTTTCTGAATTAATTACAGCAATATAAATATGATTATTTAAATAATCAACATTTATTTTACCAACAAAAATACCTAAATCATCAATAACAAAAAAAATCTTTGAAATATTTTTAAAATTAGATATCTTGGAAATTATACCATTTTTTATTTCATTATGATAATTATTTATAGTAAATATAGGAAGTGTATCTCTTATAATTTCTTCTTTTTCAATATTTCCAAATAAAAAATAGGTTATAATACTTAATAAAAGAATGGTAATAGAAAAAACTATTACCATTCCATAAATTCTCATTAATTATCTTCCCCCGATTTTAAAACTTCAATAGCCTTTAATAATTGTAAATCATTATCTAAATCAATAACTGCTTCAAAAGTAGTAGTATTTTTAGCTTCTAATTGTTCAACATCTTTTATTTCTTTTGTAGGATTATCTATTTCAATATCAGGATTTATACCTTTTAAATGAATATCATTTCCATTAGGAGTAAAATAATGTCCTATTGGTAACCAAACTTCTCCACCGTTAGATAGAGGAATAGGTCTTTGAACAGCTGCTTTACCATAAGTGGTTTTCCCGATAACAATAGCTATTTTATTATCTTTTAATGCTCCGGTTAAAATTTCAGATGCTGAAGCTGATGATTTATTTACTAATAATACTATAGGTAATTTATCTAAAAAATCAAAGTGTTCATATGTTTTTGGTTTTATAATTTCTTCCGACCCGTCATAATATCTTACTGTTACTATTGTTTTATCTTTAATAAACATGCTTGCTATATCAATAGCGACATTAAGAAATCCTCCAGGGTTATTTCTTAAGTCTAAAATAATACCATTTACATTCTCTTTTTCAATAGCTTTTAAAGCTTTTTGCATTTCAGATGCACTTTTTTCTGCAAAATTTGTTAATTTTATATATCCAATTTTAAAATCATCGCTATTAAAAACTTTATATTTTGCAGTAACTGTTTCTATTTTAGCTCTTATTAAGGTGATTTTTTTTGTTTCTTCCCAACCTTCTCTAAAAATTTCTATTTGTACTTTTGTTCCTGGAGCACCTCTCATCTTATTAACAGCTCCAATATAACCTATATCAGATACGGGAGATCCATCAACACTAATTATTAAATCATCAGCCTGAAGTCCTGCTTCATATGCTGGTGTTCCAACCATAGGACTAACAATTCTAATTGCTTCAAGTTTTGAATCATAACTTACTAAAATACCTAAACCACCATATTCTCCAGATTCTTCAATTTTACTTTCTGTAACTTGTTGAGAATCTAAGTACCAAGCAAAAGGATCGTTTAATCCATCAACTAATCCTTTAAGTGTAGAATCTAAAACTTTATCATAATTAACATCATTTTTTTCATAATATATATTATTAATATAATATAACAAGGTATAAATTGGTTCTTGGAATTTTTCCAAATATAGTTTTTCAACATCCTTTGTATTGTTAGTATTTGCCCATAACAATGCAAATGAAAAAATAATGAGTAGAATAGTAATAATGCCTTTCAATTTTTTTGACAAAAAAATCGCTCCCTTCAATTAATATTTAAATGTACTTCTTCCTATAAATTCTCTAATAATAGATTTTCTTGGTATTTCTTCTAACTCTGTTATAGGTAGGAAATAATCTAAAAACTTTAATAATCTTTTAGCTTCCGAGTATTCCGGATGAGAATTATTAACAGATAATAATAAAGGTTCAGCAAATATTTTTAATACAGAAAGTTCATATATTAAATTTGAATTAAACATTATATCAGCTTCTTCTTGATATGGGAATATATTTCTTTCTTCACCCCTTCTAACACTTGGCCACATTTTTAAAGTTGCCAAAGCAGAATGTCCCCTAAATTTAAAATCTCTTACAATTCTTCTTATTAACCTTGTATCTGTTGTAGTTATTCTATTCATAGAATCTAAATTCATTTGTGTTAACGCGCTTACATATATTTTATATTTAAAATCCCTTGGGATACTAGCAGTTAATGTTTCATTTAAACCATGTATTCCTTCTACTATAAGGACCTGGTCATCTTCAATTTTGATTTTGTTTCCGCTTGGAATACTTTTTCCATGAACAAAATCAAATCTTGGTAATTCTATCTCCTCGCCATTTAATAATTTTTTTAAATGAATATTAAATAGATCTAAATTCAATGCATGTATAGACTCAAAATCATAATTTCCATTTTCATCTCTCGGTGTTTTTTCTCTATCTACAAAATAATCATCTAAAGATATAGGGATAGGTTTTAAACCATTAACTTTTAATTGCAATGATAATCTTTTAGCTGATGTGGTTTTTCCTGATGACGAAGGACCAGCTATTAAAATTATTTTAACTCCTTTTCTTTTAATAATATCATCTGCAATTTGAGCATATTTTTTTTCATGAAGAGCTTCTGATACACGAATTAATTCTACAACTTCATTTGGCCCTTTTGATATTAATTCATTTAATTCTCCAACTGTACTTACTTCTAATATTTTTAACCATTCTTTATATTCATTAAATGTATATGATAATTTAGGGAAATGCTTATATTCAGGTACTTTATTTGGTGATTTTGGCGTTGGGTGTATAATTACAAATCCATCATCTATAGCAATTAAATCAAATTGATCAGTATAACCAGTAGATGGAGGCATGTAACCATAAAAATAATTAAAATATTTATCACAAATATATATATTAACCTTATCTTTTTTTCTATATTTAAATAAATCGGATTTATCTTTTAATCCAATATTTTCAAACATTTTCATTGCTTTAAATTTATTAATTGTATTTTTCTTAAAAGGCAAATCCTTTTTTACATATTCTAACATTTTCTCTTTTAAAATTTCAAGTTTTTTTTGTGAAGGTTTGCCACTTTTTAATTCGCAGTATAGTCCATCGCCTATTGAATGGTGAACAAAAAGCTTATCTTCAGGATATAATTCTTTTAATGCCATATATAATAGAAATAAAACTCCTCTTTGATATATTCTAAAACCATCAATAGTAGAAATATCTAAAAGTTCTATTTTTCCAGAGTCTTCAATAATTTTTCCTAATTCTTTTATATTATTATTATGTTTTACAGCTAATATTTTCAAAGGATGATCTATATCTTTTATGGCTTCTAAATATGTTGTTCCTTTTTCTACATATATTAGATTATTTTTAATATTAAGTTCAAATCTCATACTATTCCTCCTTGTTAATTTATTTTTTTGTAATAATCTTATTTTATTTTAGAAACATGAAGATGTTGACAAAATGAAAAAATATGATATAATAATTACTGTGATTGGGGCGTGGCCAAGCGGTAAGGCGGCGGATTTTGGCTCCGTTATTCGGTGGTTCGAATCCATCCGCCCCAGCCAGAGCCGGCATTAGCCGGCTTTTATTTTTGCTTTGCAAAAATTATTATACCATAATTAGAACGTAATATTATATCATATTATAAAAAAAATAAAAAGTTCCCTAAAAGGGAGCTTTTTTTATTATTATACATAGATTTTTTATTATATATAATAATAATTTGCTATAATTTATTATAATTTGTATTTATAACTAATTATTTAATTTATATAAATTAACTTCATTGTTATAATTTAATTGAAGGAGGGATTTTATGAGAAAAATATTATTAACTGTTATATTGTTATTTATTTCAATTTTATTCTTTGCAAATTTTCCAGAATACGGTTTAGGTAAGACTGCTGAAGATTTTGGAGGTAAAACGGTTTTAATTTTACATTACCATCGTTTTGACAACAATTATAATGGATGGAATTTATGGGTTTGGCCTCATAAACCGGAATCATTAGAGGGACATGCATATAACTTTACTGGTAAAGATGAGTTTGGTCCATATGCTATTATTGTATTAAATGAAAAACATTCTGAGTTAGGTTACATAGTTCGTTTAAATGAATGGCAAGCAAAAGATGTATCTAAAGATAGATTTGTTAAGATTCCTGATACGGGAGTAGCTGAAATATGGGTTGTAACTAGTGTAGAAGAGCCTTATACAAAAGCGGAAGATATTGATATAAGTCCTAGAATTTTGAGTGCTATAATGGATTCTTCTACTGAAATAAAGTTATATTTAACAACACCTTTTGATATAAATGATTGGAAAGGAAAGGTTCATGTATTTTCTGAAGGAAAAGAATTAAGTATAAAAGATGTTGTTAAATTAGATCCAACTGATATTTCAAAAACAAATAAAATTAAAATAGTTCTAAATGAACCATTTTATAATGTTGATTTAAACTTAAAAGTGAAATTAGAAAACTATGTAGAAAAAAATGTAATAATGAGAGGAATTTTAGATAATTTTTATTATAATGGCAATGATTTAGGAATTACTTATTCAAAAAACAATACAATATTTAAAGTATGGTCTCCTATTTCAAAAAATGCAGAACTATTATTGTACAAAGACTATAACTCAATAATTCCGGATAAAATATATAAGATGGAAAAATCTAAAGAAGGAGTATGGTTTGTTAAAGTAAATGGTGACTTAAAAGGAATGTATTACAAATATAGATTTTTTTCATATGGCAAATACAGAGAAACGGTGGATCCTTATTCAATAGCGGTATCTGTTAATTCGGAAAAATCAGCAGTTATAGATCTTAAAGATACAAATCCTGAAAATTGGGATAAAGATATTAAACCGATTTTTATTAATCCGGAGGATGCAATTATATATGAAATTCATGTAAAGGATTTTACAATAAATAAGAATTCAGGTGTTAAAGAAGAATTGAGAGGAAAGTATTTAGGTTTAGTACAAGAAAATACTGTTGGTCCAGGTGGAGTAAAAACTGGTTTAGAACATTTAAAAGAATTGGGTATAACTCATGTTCATATTATGCCTATTCAAGATATATATTTTATTGATGAAACTAAATTTAAAGAGCAATATGGTTGGGGATATGATCCGAAATTATATAATGTTCCTGACGGTTTTTATTCTATTAATCCATTTGACCCTAATTCTAGAATAAAAGAAGTAAAAGAAATGATAAAAAAATTCCATGAAAATAATATTAGAGTAATTTTAGACGTGGTTTATAATCACACAGCTGTTGTTGGTGAAGGTTCTGCATTTGATCAAACTGTTCCATATTATTATTATAGAACAGATGATACAGGGCATTATACAAATGGATCTGGTGTTGGTAATGAAATTGCTACAGAAAGGCCTATGGTTAGAAAGTTTATTGTAGATTCTGTAAAGTATTGGGCAAATGAGTATCATATAGATGGTTTTAGATTTGATTTAATGGGTTTAATAGATAAAGATACTATTGAATTAATTACCAAAGAATTGCATAATATAGATGATTCCATATTAATATATGGAGAACCTTGGACAGGTGGAGGGAAGTTGTTATTTGGAAAAGGAGATCAAAAAGGTTTAAAAGTTGCAGTTTTTAATGATGACATTAGAAATGCAATTAGAGGTAGTGTTTTTGACGCTAAAGTTAAAGGATTTGGATTAGGATCCTTAGGTAAAGAAATAAAAATAAAAAGAGGAGTTGTAGGATCTATTGAATATGATTCTAGAATTAGATTGTGGGCTAGCGATCCTGAGGAGACAATAAATTATGTATCAAATCATGATAATAATACATTGTGGGATAAAAACGCATTGGCTTTAGGGTATGAACCATGGAAAGAAAGTATTCCATCAGAAGTTGAAAATTTATTAAAGAAATCTCAAAAATTTTCTAATGCCATAATTTTAACATCGCAAGGTATAGCATTCTTACATGGTGGAGTTGATTTTGCAAGAACCAAAAATGGAGATCATAATCCATATAATAAAGAAAAACCAAATGTTTTTGATTGGTCAAGAAAAGAAAAATATTATGATATATTTGAATATTATGTAGGGTTAATAGAATTAAGAAAAGAGCATCCTGCATTTAGAATGACTGATGCTGAAATGATTAAAGAACATATTGAGTTTATAAATACACCTAAAAAAAGGATGGTTGCTTATATTATTAAAAATAACGCTAATAATGATACATGGAAAAATATTTTGGTTATTTATAATGCAAATTCATCAAAAGTTCAATTTAATTTACCTAAAGGAAAATGGAATGTTGTTGTAAATGATAAAAAATCAGGTATTAATGTATTAGAAACCGTTGAAAATTTAATAGTTTTAGAACCATTAGCTGCTTATGTCTTATATCAAAATTAAAATTCTCCCAAGAGATTTCTCTTGGGATTTTTTAATTAAAATGGTCAAAGTATTCTATAAAATGATATATCATTTAATGATATAAAATGATATAATATTTATATAAAATAATAAAGGGGATGGTTAAATTTAAATTATCTAGAACATTAAAATTGTCAATAGTAGAAGCAATGTTTTTTAATGCTTTTTTTGTAGCTACTCAGACATTTATTATAATTTCAATAGCATTATATTTTAATGCTAATCCTTTTCAGATATCTTTAATTTCATCTTTTCCGGTTTTTTCTCAAATGTTTCAAATATTTACACCCTTTTGGTATAAATTATTTGGTAATAGGAAAAAAAGTTTAATTTTTGTTTCTATAATTGGAAGAGGTTCATTAATCCTTTTACCAATAGCTGTATTTTTTGATATTAAAAATTCATGGATATTTGTTTTTATAATGACTATATATTCTCTTTTCGGTACGTTTATAAGCAATATATGGACTGCTTCAATGAGAGAATTAGTTCCTTTTGAAGAAAGAGGAAAATATTTTGGAGTTAGAAATGTATTTTCATCCGCTATTGGGATATTAGTAACCTTTATATATTCGAGATTTTTAGACTTTCCAAATAAAAAGATTGGAATATTATTAGTAACCTCTTTAGTAGGGGTGTTTTCGATAACAACAATTATATTATTTTTATTTCATCAAATTCCCGAAATGAAAGAAAATGTAGCTAAGATAAATTTAAAAAAACCATTTAGAGATAAGAGATTTTTGCATTTTTTGATTTTTGTGGCTATTTGGACATTTGCTATCGAAATGACTAGACCGTATTTTTCATATTTGCAAATAGCGATATTAGGTGTAAAAACAAGTTTTTTAGGAAATATAAGTGTTATATCAGGAATTATAACTATGATATTATATCCTTTTTATGGTAGATTAAGTGATAAGTATGGTAACAAGAATATTTTAATGATAGGAATCTCGTTAGCAACTATAGCTCCATTATTATATTTTGTTATGACGGAATATAATTATCATAGTTTGATACTATTAGACGGTATTTTTTCAGCATTTGCATGGGCTGCTATAAATTTAACTTTTTTTAACTTGTTATTAGAAACAGTTTCTGAGCCTGCTGAAAATTACATTGGAGCATATGCTCTTGTTTCAGGAATAACGGCGATAATATCCTCTAGTATAGGGGGTATATTAGGTAATTTTTTGAAAGATAAAACATTTTACATACTAGGTGATAAATATCATGGAATACAATTTTTGATATTATTTGGATTTCTGTTGAGAATATATGCATTATTACATTTAACAAGTGTTGAAGCTTTTGAAAAACCAATAAGATATAAAAGTTGGTTATTATCAAACCCTTCATTATTTAAAAGAAGAGAAATTAATTTACCGTTATATTTAAAAATATTAAATCCTAGAAAGAGGATGGATGAAAAAAATGATAGAAATTGAAAGAAAGTATATTGTTGATGATAAAGTTGCTAAGAAATTAATAGATAGATCTAAGAAAAAAATAGGTATTGTACAATGGTATTTAAGAAATGAAAAAAATGAAATCGAACGAGTGAGATTACAAATCATATTAAAAAATAATGAATTAATAAAAAAATGGAACTATGCGTATAAAGCAAATACTAATATTCCACATGAAAAAATAGAAAAAGAAAAGAAATATATTCCTAAAAATATTAATGAGTTATTTAATAAAGAGATGATTATAAAGGTGCGTTATATAATAAAAGAAAATCCTGAAATTGTATTGGATGAATTTATTGAATTAGACGATTTAAAGTATAATATTGATGAAAAGTATTTACTAGAAATAGAAATGAAAGATATAAAAAAATACACAAAAAATGATTTTATTAATATTTTAAAAGAAGAGAATATTGAAGTATTATCTGATGTTACTGAAGATTATAGGTATTATAATAATAACATTGCAAATAAGAAAAAGAATAAAGGACTAAATGAAATTATAGAGGTGTTGAAATGGAGGATCTCTTAGAGAAAGCTTGGATTGAATTAGGAAAAGAAAGTATTTTTTATAATTTTCTAAAAATGTATTTTGATAATATTCCTTCAGAAAATGTAAGAACAGTAAAATTATCAATATCTAAAAATGGTAGATTTAAGATATTATATAATCCTAGAAGATTAAAAGCAAAAGGGTTAATGTTTTCTAAAGCTATATTAAAACATGAAATATTTCATATAATTCATGGGCATATTTTTATCAAGTCAAAAAATAATAAAGATAAAAAAATATGGAATTTAGCAATGGATGCGGCTATTAATCAGCAAATAAGAGAATTGGATGCTTTTTCGGTACCGCTTGACACACTACTTGATGAAGGTTGTGGTACAGATAATGAAAATTTTTTTGTTGGTCCTCCTATAAATTATATTAATAAAACAGCTGAAGAGTATTATAAGTGGATTATGGAGTATTATGAAAAATCAAATAAAGCAGACATAGAATTAATAGATGAGGGAAGAGTTGATTCGCATGAAGAGTTTGGAAATTTTGAGATAATGGATGAAATAGTAAGTGATTTAGTAAGTGAAGTGGTTACTGAAACATATGAAAAATCTAAAGGAGATATTCCCTCTGGTTTAGAAGTTCCTATATCATTAATAATTAATAAATCAAAAAAAGATTGGAAAGATTTAATTAGGAGATTTTTTGGTAATTCTATTGTTATTGAGAAATATAGAACTCCATTAAGGCCTAATAGAAGATATGATGGGCAGCCTGGGTGGAGAAGTCTTTTTGGGGCTAAAATAGCGATAATTATAGATACAAGTGGTTCTATAATCGACGAAGAATATTCTATGTTTTTTTCTGAAATAGAGAACTTATCAAAGATATATGATTCAAGAATATATTTGGTTCAGGTCGATAACGATGTTCAAAATATTATGAGATATGGTAAGGGTGATTGGAAAAATATAGAAATAAAAGGGAAAGGAGAAACGGATCTTGAACCTGCTGTTCAATATTTAGAAGAAAACATTAGACCAGAAGGTATAATAATTTTTACCGATGGATATGTAGATATTCCAATGGTAAAAAGAAGAGCATTATTTGTTTTAAGTTCAAAATATAATAATGAATTTAAAAAAAATGTTGAAGAAATATATGGAAAATACTCGGTTATTGTGTTATAATATAGTAGGTATTATAAAACACCCAAGAGCGTGAATTATATCGTAACAAATTAATAAATATAAATTCCAATAAAACGTTTAAAATATAATTATAAAAAAATAAAAGGACTTTAAAAAGTAGTATTAAAAAGATTTTTAAAAATATAAAAAAAAATTGATTATCAAAAAAGAAGGAATCGAATAAAAAAACTTCTTAACATAATTGTTACTTAATAAAATCATCACAACATTTTAATTGAAAATTAAAAAGACCTGCGGTAAAATACACTTGGTATTTTTTAAAATATTGAAAGGAGGAATAGAAAATACTATGCCAACTATAAATCAGCTCGTAAGACATGGAAGAAAGCAAATTAAGAAAAAATCAAAGTCACCAGCATTACAAAGTAATCCTCAAAAAAGAGGAGTTTGCGTAAGGGTATCTACAATGACACCTAAAAAACCTAACTCAGCTTTGAGAAAAATAGCTAGGGTAAGACTTTCAAATGGAATTGAAGTTACAGCATATATTCCTGGTGAAGGTCATAATTTACAAGAACACTCAAATGTTATGATAAGAGGTGGAAGGGTAAAAGACTTGCCAGGTGTTAGATATAAGATTATTAGAGGAACATTGGATACAGCTGGTGTTGAAGGAAGAAAACAAAGCAGAAGTAAATATGGAACAAAAAGACCTAAGAAGTAAGGAGGTAAGTAAATGAGAAGAAGAAGAGCGCCAAAAAGACCAGTAACTCCTGATCCAATATATAATGATACTTTAGTTTCAAAATTAGTAGTAAGAATTATGAAAGATGGTAAAAAAACTATTGCACAATCAATAGTATATGGAGCGTTTGATATAATAAAAGAAAAATTAGAAAAAGATCCTTTGGAAGTTTATCATCAAGCAGTAGAAAATGTAAGACCATTAATTGAAGTTAGACCAAGAAGGGTTGGTGGTGCTACATACCAAGTTCCATTTGAAGTTCCAGAAGATAGAGCTATTTCTTTAGCTTTAAGATGGATTGTTAAAGCTGCAAGAGATAAATCTGGAAGACCAATGAAAGAAAAATTAGCTCAAGAATTAATTGACGCTTATAATGGTGTTGGTGCTGCTGTTAAAAAGAGAGACGACGTACATAAAATGGCTGAAGCTAATAAGGCTTTCGCTCATTACCGCTGGTAATTTTTTGAGGAGGGATTGTTTTGAAAGAGCGGTTATATCCATTAAATAAGACAAGGAATATAGGAATTATTGCACATATAGATGCAGGAAAAACTACAACAACTGAGAGAATTTTGTTCTATACAGGTAAAAAACATAAGTTGGGTTCTGTTGATGATGGAACTGCAACAATGGACTGGATGGAACAAGAAAAAGAAAGAGGTATTACAATTACTTCAGCTGCTACAACCTGTTTTTGGAAGGATCACAGAATTAATATTATAGATACTCCAGGGCACGTTGACTTTACAGTTGAAGTTGAAAGGGCTTTAAGAGTATTAGATGGAGCAGTTGCTGTATTCGATGCGCAAGTTGGTGTTGAACCTCAATCAGAAACAGTATGGAGACAAGCTGATAGATACAATGTTCCAAGAATTGCATATATGAATAAAATGGATAAACTTGGAGCGGATTTCTTTAATGCTGTTCAATCAATGGTTGATAAATTAGGAACAAACCCATTACCAATTCAAATCCCGATAGGTGCTGAAGCAGATTTTGAAGGTGTTGTAGATTTAGTAAAAATGAAAGCTATATATTGGACAAATGAAGATGGAACTCAATTTGAATATGGGGATATTCCTGAAGATTTAAAAGAAAAGGCTGATCAATACAGAGAAGATTTAATTACTGCTATTTCTGAATATGACGAAGAAATAATGGAATTATTCTTTGAAGGGGAAGATATTCCAGAAGATAAAATAAAAGCTGCTATAAGAAAAGGAACAATTGAAAGTGCATTTGTACCAGTGGTTTGTGGGACATCGTTTAAAAACAAAGGTGTTCAACCAGTATTAGATGCAATTGTTGATTATTTGCCATCTCCTTTAGATTTACCGCCTGTTAAGGCATATGATGAAAGAAGTGGAGAATTCGTAAAAGAATTACATCCAGATGAAAATGGTCCATTTGTTGCATTAGCATTTAAGATTATGGTAGATCCATTTGTTGGTAAATTAACATTTGCTAGGGTATATTCTGGTAAATTAGAAAAGGGAAGTTATGTAAAAAATTCAACTAAAGGTAAAAAAGAAAGAGTTTCAAGATTAATGTTTATGCATTCAGATCAAAGAGAAGAAGTAGATTACATCAGAGCTGGGGATATTGTAGCTATCGTAGGTTTAAAAAATACAACAACAGGAGATACCTTAACTGAAGAATCCGAAGAAATAGTATTAGAAAAATTAGAATTCCCAGAACCAGTTATCTCATTATCGATTGAACCTGAAACAAAAAATGATGAAGCAAAATTATCAAAAGCTTTACAAGCATTGACAGAAGAAGATCCAAGTTTAAATGTAAAACTTGATCATGAAACTGGAGAAACAATTCTTTCAGGAATGGGAGAATTGCATTTAGAAATAATTGTAGATAGATTAAAAAGAGAATTTAAAGTAGGAGTAAAAGTTGGACAACCACAAGTTGCATATAGAGAAACAATAAGAAGAGAAGCAGATGTTGAAGCAAAATACATCAGACAATCAGGTGGTAGAGGTCAATACGGTCATGTAAAAATTAAACTTGAACCTATTGATAATACAAAAGTATTAGAATTTGAAGATAAAATTGTTGGTGGAGTTATTCCTAAAGAATACATTCCTGCAGTTGAAGCTGGTATTAAAGAAGCAATGCAATCTGGTATTTTAGCTGGATATCCAATGGTAGGAATCAAAGCAACATTATATGATGGTTCATATCACGAAGTTGACTCATCAGAAATGGCATTTAAAATTGCTGGTTCTATGGCACTAAAAGATGCAGCTAAGAAAGCAAATCCAGTTTTATTAGAACCTATAATGAAAGTTGATATAACAACACCTGAAGAATATATGGGAGATATAATAGCTGACTTAAATTCAAGAAGGGGAAGAATTGAAGGATTTGAAAATGTTGGAAATACAAATACAAGATTAATTCATTCATTAGTTCCATTGTCAGAATTATTTGGTTATGCAACTGTGTTAAGATCCTTATCTCAAGGTAGGGCAACACAATCTATTCAATTCTCTCATTATGAAGAAGTTCCAAATTCAGTTGCTGAAAAAATAATAAATAAATAATATCATCACAAAAGATAGAGGAGGGAAAAGAAAATGGCAAAAGAAAAGTTCGTCAGAAGTAAACCACATATGAATATCGGTACTATCGGACATATTGACCACGGTAAAACAACATTAACAGCTGCTATTACAAAATCATTATCAATGAAAGGGTACGCAGATTTCACACCATTTGATCAAATCGATAAAGCTCCAGAAGAAAAAGCTAGAGGTATTACAATTAATGTATCACACGTTGAATACGAAACAGATAACAGACACTATGCACATATTGACTGTCCAGGTCACGCTGACTACATTAAAAACATGATTACAGGTGCTGCACAAATGGATGGTGCTATCTTAGTTGTTGCAGCAACAGACGGTGTTATGCCACAAACAAGAGAACACGTATTATTATCAAGACAAGTTAACGTTCCTGCAATTGTTGTTTTCATTAATAAAACAGATATGGTTGATGATGAAGAAATTATCGAATTAGTTGAAATGGAAGTAAGAGAATTATTAAACCAATACGAATTCCCAGGAGACGAAGTTCCTGTAATTAAAGGTTCAGCATTAAAAGCATTAGAAGCAGATTCACAAGATGATCCATGGGTACAAAAAATATATGAATTAATGGATGCAGTAGATAGTTACTTCCCAGAACCAGCAAGACCAGTAGATCAACCATTCTTAATGCCAATTGAAGACGTATTCTCAATCACAGGTAGGGGTACAGTTGTTACAGGAAGAATCGAAAGAGGTGCTATTCACCCAGGAGATGAAGTTGAAATCGTAGGTATGACAGATGAAATTAGAAAAACAGTTGTAACTGGTGTTGAAATGTTCAGAAAATTATTAGATGAAGGTATCGCTGGTGATAACGTTGGTTGTTTATTAAGAGGTATTGATAAAGATGAAGTATGGAGAGGTCAAGTATTAGCAAAACCAGGTTCAATTACACCACACAAAAAATTCAAAGCTCAAATTTATGTATTAAAGAAAGAAGAAGGTGGAAGACATACACCATTCAAGAAAGGTTACAGACCACAATTCTACATTAAAGTTGCTGATGTTACAGGTACATTAGTAGAATTTGATGGTGGAGCAGAAATGGTAATGCCTGGTGACCACATCACAGCAACAGTTGAATTAATTTACCCAGTAGCTTTAGAAAAGAACATGAGATTTGCTGTTCGTGAAGGCGGAAGAACAGTAGGTGCTGGTGTTGTTACAGAAATAATAGAATAATAAAATCTTTTTGCAAAGTATTTGCTATAAAATATAAAATCGGGGAGCTTCCACGCTCCCTTTGCTAAATGCTTAAAGGAGGGTTTGTATGGCAAAAAAATTAATCAAAATAAGATTAAAATCATATGATCATAGATTATTAGATGAATCTGCTCAAAAGATCATAGATGCTGTTAAACAAAGTAATGCAAAAGTATCTGGTCCTATTCCATTACCAACAGAAAAAACAATTTATTCAGTAATTAGATCACCACATAAATACAATTATTCAAGAGAACAATTTGAAAAAAGAGTACATAAAAGAGTTATTTATATTTACGATGCAACTCAAGAAACTGTAACTCAATTATTAAAGATACAATTACCATCAGGTGTATCAGTAGATATGAAGGCTTAATTTTTTGATCGGGCTCTGGAGGTGAATAAGCATGAAGGGTATTTTAGGAAGAAAAGTAGGTATGACAAGAGTTTATAAAGATGGTAAAGCCATCCCGGTCACAGTTGTAAAGGCTGGGCCATGTGTTGTAGTGCAAAAGAAAACAGAAGAAAAAGATGGTTACACTGCAATTCAAGTTGGTTTTGAAGAAATGAAAGAATATAAAGTAAATAAACCAAAACTTGGAATTTTCAAAAAAGCAGGATTAAAACCAATGAGAGTATTAAAAGAGTTTAAAGTAGAAGATGTGGATTCATATGAAATTGGTCAAGTTATCGATGTAACTGTTTTTGAAGAAGGAGATAAAATTGATGTTACAGGTTGGTCAAAAGGTAGAGGTTATACTGGTGTAATTAAAAGATGGAATTTTGGTGGAGGAAGAAAAACACATGGTTCTAAATTCCATAGAGCTTTAGGTTCAACAGGTAACCATACAGAACCTGCAAAAGTTTTCAAAGGAAAAAAGATGTTCGGGCATTATGGAAATGAAAGAGTTACAATATTGAATTCAGAAGTTGTAAAAATTGATAAAGAAAATAACTTAATAGCAGTTAAAGGTGGAGTTCCAGGTGCGAGGGGTGGATTATTAATAATAAGAGAAGCAATCAAAAAGTAAGCCCCGAAAATGAAGAATAGGAGGTAAGTAAAATGGCTCAATTAGACCTTTATTCAGTTAAAGGTGAGAAGATTGGAACTATAGAAGTTAAAGATTCTATTTTTTCAATTGAACCAAATTTAGATGTATTATACAGATATGTCGATATGCAATTAACAAACAGAAGAAGTGGAACTGCCTCTACAAAAACAAGAGCTGAAGTTAGAGGTGGAGGAAGAAAACCATGGGCTCAAAAACATACAGGTAGAGCAAGAGCAGGTTCAACTAGATCACCATTATGGAGACATGGTGGAGTGACTTTTGGACCAAAACCAAGAGATTGGTCAAAAAGTTTAACAAAAAAGATGAAAAAATTAGCTTTAAAGTCTGCTTTAAGCGTTAGAGTGAAAGAAAATAATTTGATTGTTGTTGATGACTTAACTTTTGATAAACCAAGAACAAAATCAATGAAAGAAGTTTTAAAGAATTTTGGATTCGAAAATACAAAAACTTTAGTTGTGTTACCTTGGAAAAAGGATGAATATATTAATGTAAAATTATCAGCAAGAAATATTCCTGGCGTTAAAGTTATTATAGCTGATAATCCAAATCAAGGAAAAAATGGAAATAAAACAAATGTAGATGGATTAAATGTTTTTGATATTATAAATAATGAAAAAGTAATCCTTACAAAAGACACTGTTGCAAAAATCGAGGAGGTGCTCGGCTAATGGATAGAAAAGAATTCAAATATGATGTAATTTTAAGGCCGATCCTCACAGAAAAAACATATATTTTAATGGGCGAAAATAAATATACATTTGAAGTTGCAAAAGATGCGACAAAACCAGAAATTAAAAAAGCTGTTGAGGATATATTTAATGTAAAAGTAGAAAAAGTATTTGTGATGAATGTTAAACCTAAACCAAAGAGATTAGGAAGATTCGAAGGTAAAACAAGATCCTGGAAAAAAGCAATTGTTAAATTAGCTGAAGGATATGTTATCAAAGAGCTTCAAGGTAATTTATAAGGAGAGGTGAGCAATAATGGGTCTTAAGAAATTCAAACCGATAACTCCTTCAAGGAGATTTATGATAATTACTGATTTTTCAGAAATTACAAAGTCCACTCCAGAAAAATCTTTGATTCAACCTCTCAAAAAGTCCGGTGGAAGAAATTCATACGGTAGAGTAACAATGAGACACAGAGGTGGTGGACATAAAAGAAGATACAGAATTATTGATTTTAAAAGAGAAAAATTTGACGTACCTGCAAAAGTAGTTTCTATAGAATACGATCCAAATAGAAGTGCGAGAATAGCATTATTAGTATATGCTGATGGAGAAAAAAGATATATCTTAGCTCCTAAAGGTGTAAAAGTTGGAGAAGAATTATTATCAGGTCCTAATGCGGAAATTAAACCTGGTAACGCATTACCATTAGAAAAAATTCCTGTAGGTACAATTGTTCATAATATAGAATTTGAACCTGGAAAAGGTGCAAAAATTGCTAGATCCGCAGGAACATATGCACAATTAATGGCTAAAGAAGGGAATTATGCATTATTAAGAATGCCTTCAAGTGAATTGAGAAGAGTTCACGTAAAATGTATGGCAACAGTTGGAATGGTAGGAAATGAAGATCATATAAATGAAGTATTTGGTAAAGCAGGTAGAACAAGATGGTTGGGTAAAAGACCACATGTTAGAGGTATGGCTATGAACCCAGTTGATCACCCAATGGGTGGTGGTGAAGGTGCAAGTAAAGGTCATATACCACAAAGTCCTTGGGGAACACCTGCAAAAGGATACAAGACAAGACGTGGTAAGAGAAAATCAGATAAATTTATAGTAAGAAGAAGAAAAAAGTAACCTAGGGGGTGCTGTTAGTGAGTAGATCATTGAAAAAAGGGCCTTATGTACACCCAAGTCTGTTGAAAAAAATAAGAGAATTAAATGAAAAAGGTGAAAAAAAGGTAATTAAAACATGGAGCAGAGCTTCAATGATATTACCTGAAATGATTGGACATACAATAGCTGTACATAATGGTATGAAACATATACCTGTTTATATAACAGAACATATGATTGGACATAGATTAGGTGAGTTTGCACCAACAAGAAGATTTGGTGGTCATGCTGACAAAAAGGCTAAAAAAGGTAAGGTGAAATGAGGAGGGACATAATCATGGCTGTATCAAGAGTTCAAGATGGTAAAAGATTGAAAAGATCTGTTTTTCATAAATTAAGAAAAGAAGCTGAAGCAGCACAGCCAAAAATTGAAGCAAAAGCTACTGCAAAATTTTTAAGAATTTCTCCAAGAAAAGCAAGATCAGTTGTAAATGCAATTAGGGGTAAAAATGTTGATGAAGCATTACAAATATTAATGTTTAGTCCTAAAAAAGCTGCAAGATTAACATATAAAGTATTAGTTTCGGCAATTGCAAATGCAGAAAATAATTTTGGATTAGATGCAGATAACTTATATGTTGCTGAAGTATATGTAAATGATGGTCCAAGAATGAAAAGATTGTGGGCAAGAGGTAGAGGTAGAGCTGATATCTTACAAAAAAGATTATCACATATTACTGTTGTAGTTAGAGACAGAGAAAAAGAAAAAGAGTTAAAATCTCAGAAGTGAGGTGGAATATCCGTGGGTCAAAAAGTACATCCATATGGATTTAGGTTAGGAATTTCCAAACCTTGGAAGGCTAACTGGTTTAGTGATCAAAATTATGCAGAATTTTTAGAAGAAGATTTAAAAATAAGAAATTATATTAAGAATAAATATTTTGAAGCAGGTATTGGAGATATTTTAATTGAAAGACCTTCTTCAACACAAATTAATATAACAATTAAAGCAGTTAGAGTTGGTATTATTATAGGAAGAAAAGGTGCAGAAATTCAAGATTTAAAAAATGAAATAGAATCAATAGTTAATGATAGAAATGTAAGAATAAATATTGATGAAATAAAGAATCCTCAAACAGAAGCGGTATTAATTGCAGAAAATATTGCTGCGCAAATTTTAAAGAGAGCTTCATATAAAAGAGCAATGAAAAGAGCAATTTCTGCTGCATTAAAGAAAGGCGCTAAAGGAATTAAAATAATGGTTTCAGGAAGATTAAACGGTGCTGAAATTGCTAGAACAGAATGGTATATGGAAGGAAGATTACCTTTACAAACATTAAGATCCGATATTGATTATGGAACTGCTGAAGCACAAACATTGTCTGGAACAATCGGAATCAAAGTTTGGGTTTATAAAGGCGACACTCAGTTATGAACTAAAGGAGGGCGTGATGTAAATGTTAATGCCAAAAAGATATAAATATAGAAAGATTCAAAGAGGAAAAATGAAGGGCAATGCCAAAGGTGGTACTTTAGTAGACTTTGGCGATTGGGGTTTAAAAGCATTAGAACCAGCATTAATAACTTCTCAACAAATTGAAGCATGTAGGTTAGCTATGGTTAGAACATTAAAAAGAAATGGTAAAATATGGATAAAAATATTCCCAGATAAACCAATTACTTCTAAAGGAATTGGAACAAGAATGGGTAAAGGTAAAGGTGATGTAGAAGGTTGGACAGCAGTAGTAAAACCAGGAAAAGTTTTATTTGAAATTGCTGGAACAACAGATGAATTAGCAAAAGAAGCTTTATTATATGCTGCAACAAAATTACCAATTAAGACTAAAATAGTACCCAGGTACCATATAAGGGGGGAAGCAAAATGAAAAAACAAGTAGCAGAATTAATCAACTTAACAGATGATGAATTAAAAACAAAATTAGAAGAAGCAAAGAAAAAGTTATTTGAAATGAGATTCCAACATGAATTAGGTCAAATAAAAAATACTGCTTCCATAAAAATGGTAAGAAGAGATATAGCTAGAATAAAAACAATTCTCAGACAAAGGGAATTGGGTATAAGGAGGTAATGAGTAATGCCCAAGAAAACGTTAATTGGAGAAGTTGTTAGTGACAAAATGGATAAAACAGTTACAGTTTTAGTTGAAAGAAAAATAAAACATCCTATATATAAAAAATTTGTTAAAAAATCAAAAAAATTCCATGCTCATGACGAAAATAACGAATGTGGTTTAGGAGATATTGTAGAAATTGAAGAAACAAGACCATATTCAAAAACAAAAACATGGAAAGTTGTAAGAATTGTTGAAAAGAATATTTTTGCGGAAAAAAATAATGAAACACCCGAAACAGTGGAAGAACTTGGGGGTGACGAATAATGATCCAAGCTGAAAGTTATTTAAGAGCAGCAGATAACTCAGGTGCAAAAGTATTAAGAGTAATTAGAGTATTAGGTGGATTTCATAAATCAGTAGGTACTGTTGGAGATGTTGTGGTTTGTTCTGTTAGAGAAGCTATCCCTCATACAGATATAAAAAAGGGACAAGTTGTTAAAGCAGTTGTTGTTAGAACAAGTAAAGAAATCAAAAGAAAAGATGGTTCTCATATTAGATTTGATGAAAATGCTGCTGTTTTAATAGATAAAAACAATATGCCTGTAGGTACTCGTGTTTTTGGTCCAATCGCTAGAGAAGTGAGAGAAGCAGGTTACACAAAAATAGCATCTCTTGCACAAGAAGTATGGTGAGGTGAGAGCATGAAAGTGAAGAAAGGCGATTTAGTTAAAGTTATTTCTGGAAAAGATAAAGGAAAAGAAGGAAAAATTTTAAGAGTAATACCTAAATTAAATAAAATAATTGTTGAAAATGTTAATATTGTTAAGAAACACCAAAGACCAACTCAAGAATTAAGAGAAGGCGGAATAATAGAACAACCTTCTGCAATACATGCAAGCAAAGTAATGGTAGTTTGTCCAAGTTGTGGCAAACCAACAAGAGTTGGATACAGATTCTTAGAAGAAGGTAAAAAGGTAAGAATTTGTAGAAAATGTAACGAAATCATAGATAAGGTTTAATGAGGGAGGAATAGATTATGAGATATGAATACATTCCATTAAAAAATGAATATGAAAAAGAAGTAGTTCCAGCCCTCATGAAAGAATTTGGATACAAAAACATTCATGAAGTTCCAAAAATAGTTAAAATTGTAGTTAATATGGGAATTGGCGAGGGCTCAAGAAATGCTGACGTTGTTGAAAAACATGCACAAGAATTATCAACAATAACAGGTCAAAAGGCAGTTGTTACAAGAGCAAAGAAAAGTGTTGCTAACTTTAAATTAAGAGAAGGAATGCCTATTGGTGCAAAAGTAACATTGAGAAATATAAGAATGTATAACTTCTTATACAAATTGATTAATATAATTTTCCCAAAATTAAGAGACTTTAGAGGTATGAATCCTAATAGTTTTGATGGAAGAGGAAATTATACATTTGGTTTAACAGAACAATTAGTATTTCCTGAATTAAAACCTGATCAAGTAAAAAGAGTTCAAGGTATGGATATTACAATTGTTACTACTGCAAAAACAGATGAGGAAGCAAGAAAACTCCTTCAATTAATGGGCTTCCCTTTCAAGAGAGATTAAGGAGGAGGTAAATAATGGCAAAAAAATCAATGGTTGCTAGATGGAAAAAACCTAAAAAATATAAGACTAGGGAATATTCAAGATGTGTTGTATGTGGTAGGCCAAGATCAGTATATAAAGAATTTGGATTATGTAGAGTATGTTTTAGAAAATTAGCCGCGGAAGGTAAATTACCAGGCGTTAAAAAGGCAAGTTGGTAAGGAGGGAATCTTGATGTGGAGTGATCCCGTAGCAGATATGCTTACAAGAATAAGAAATGCAAACCTTGTTATGAAAGAAAGTGTAGAAGTTCCAGCATCTAATTTAAAAAGAAATATTGCTGAAATTTTAAAAAGAGAAGGATATATTTCTGATTATAAATTTATAGAAGATGGAAAACAAGGAATATTAAAAATACAATTAAAATATAAAGGTGAAAGAAAAAATAAGCAACATGTTATTCATAGTATAATAAGAGTTTCTAAACCAGGTAGAAGAGTATATGTATCAAAGGATAAAATTCCTGTTGTTAAAGGCGGAATGGGAATATCAATAATTTCAACATCAAAAGGTGTTCTAACTGACAAAGAAGCTAGAGAGCTTGGTGTTGGTGGAGAACTAATTTGTTACGTTTGGTAGGAGGTGCTGAATAAATGTCACGTATATCAAAAAATCCAATAGATATACCAAATGGAGTAGAAGTGACAGTTAACGATAATATTATTAAAGTTAAAGGTCCGAAAGGTGAATTAGCTCAAGAATATTTACCATATGTAAAATTTGTAATTGAAGATAATAAAATAAAAGTTGAAGCTAATGAAGAGTCAATGAAAAGAAAAAGCGATGAAAAAAGAATTAACATGTTCCAAGGTACTTATGCATCATTAGTAAAAAATATGATTAAAGGTGTAACAGAAGGATTTTCTAAGGAATTAGAAATTCTTGGTATTGGTTACAGAGCTGCAATGCAAGGATCTAAATTAGTCTTACAATTAGGTTATTCTCACCCTATTGAATACCTTCCGCCTGAAGGTGTTACAATTGAAGTACCAGCACCAAATAAAATAATTGTTAAAGGGATAAACAAATATTTAGTTGGTGAAGTTGCAGCAAAAATTAAAAGATTTAGAAAACCAAATGTATACTCAGGTAAAGGTATTAAATATGTTGGTGAGGTAATAATCAGAAAACAAGGTAAGAAAGTTTAAGGGAGGCTGACCAGATGATTAAACCCATTCAAAAGAAAAAGTTAAGAAGAAAAAGACATTTAAGGGTTAGAAGCAAAGTTTTTGGAACTCCTGAAAGACCAAGAATGGCAGTTTTCAAGAGTAATAAACATATATATGTTCAAATAATAGATGATACTAAAGGACATACATTAGCAGCTGCTTCTACTTTAGATAAAGATTTAAAATTAGAAAAAACATGGGATATAGAAGCTGCTAAAGAAGTAGGTAAATTAGTAGCTAAAAAAGCATTGGAAAAAGGAATAGCTAAAGTATCTTTTGATAGAGGCGGCTTCAAATATCACGGAAAAATTAAAGCATTAGCTGATGCTGCACGTGAAGCAGGTCTTGAATTTTAAGGAGGTGTGCGCAGAAAATGGCCTTAGATAAGAATTTAATGGCTTCAGCAGCTGCTGAAGAATTTGAAGAAAGAATAATTGAAATTAGAAGAGTTACTAAGGTTACAACAGGTGGAAAAAATATTTCATTTAGAGTTGTAGCTGTAGTAGGAAATAAAAATGGAAAAGTTGGTGTTGGAAGCGGAAACGCAAGAGAAGTTCCTCAAGCAATCAGAAAAGCTATCCAAGATGCAAAGAAAAATATAATAGAGGTTCCAATAAAAAATGGTACAATCCCTCATGAAGTATTAGGAAGACAAGATGCATCAAAAGTTCTTTTAAAACCAGCTGGACCTGGTACTGGTATTATTGCTTCTGCTGCAGTTCGTGCTGTAGTTGAATTAGCAGGAGTTCATAATATTCTTTCAAAAGCTTTAGGATCAACAACAGCTATAAACTTATCTAAAGCTACTTTGAATGGATTAAAAGAATTAAAATCTCCAAAAGAATATGCAGATCTCAGAGACTTGAGTGTTGCTAAGGTATTCCAAGGAGCCCATAAGGAGGGATAAGAAATGGCTAAATTAAAAATTAAACTTGTAAGAGGAAGAGCGGGAAAACATTATAGACAACTCGCCACCTTAGATGCCTTAGGGTTAAGAAAACCAAACCAAGAAGTAATAAAAGAAGATAGACCTGAAATAAGAGGTATGATAACAAAGGTACAACACCTTGTAAAAGTTGAAGAAATTGAAGAATGAGGGGGTAGCAAATATGTCTTTTAAAATATCAGACTTAAAACCCACCGAAGGATCAAGAAAGGTAGCAAAAAGAACAGGAAGAGGTTGGAGTTCTGGGTTAGGTAAAACAAGCGGTAAGGGTCATAAAGGTCAAAAAGCTAGAGGTAAAGGTAAAGTAAGACCAAGTTTTGAAGGTGGTCAAACACCATTATTTAGAAGAATTCCTAAATATGGTTTTACAAACGCTCCTTTTAAGAAGGATTATGCAGAAGTTAATATTTCTGTTTTAGAAAGCAGATTTGATGCAAATGAAGAAATAACACCTGAAAAATTATTAGAAAAGAAAATAATTAGAAAAATAAAAGATGGTGTAAAAGTATTAGGAAACGGTGAATTAACAAAACCATTAAAAGTTAAGGCACATGCATTTAGTAAAAAAGCACAAGAAAAAATAGAATCAGCCGGCGGAAGTGTCGAGGTGATTCAATAATGAAAGAAGCATTTAAAAATATGTGGAAGATCCCGGAACTCCGGGATCGTATTATATTTACATTATTAGCTTTAATAGCTTTTAGAGTAGGTATATATATTCCAATTCCCGGAATTGATTTGGCTAGATGGGAATCTTTTTTGGCAGGAGTTGGAGGAGCATCACAAGGATTTATTAGCTTTTTTGATGTATTTACTGGAGGATCTTTGAAACAATTCTCCATATTTGTTCTAAGTGTTACTCCATATATTAATGCATCAATTATTTTACAATTATTATCATCTGTAATCCCAAGTTTAAAAGAAATGTTGAGAGAAGGGGAAGAAGGAAGAAAGAAATTTGGAAAACTAACAAGACAAGTTACCTTAGGATTAGCTGTTCTTCAAGGATTCTTCCTATCTATGGGGGTAGCTGCATATAGATCAGCTAATTTAAATTATGTATTATTTCTTTTAATATCCACAGTTTCTATTGTTGCAGGTACAATGTTTTTATTGTGGTTAGGTGAAATGATTACTGAAAAAGGTATTGGTAATGGAATTTCTGTATTGATTTTTGCAGGTATTGTATCTAGATTCCCTCAATATATAGCTAGTGGTTTAGTAGGAAGATTAAGTGTATTTGAGTGGGTTATTTTAATAATCGTAGCAATAGCAGTAGTTGTAGGTACTATTTATTTACAAACATCTGAAAGAAGGATTAATGTTCAATATGCAAAAAGAGTTGTTGGAAACAAAATATATGGTGGGGCATCAACATATATACCAATAAAAGTTAATGGTGGAGGAGTTTTACCAATCATCTTTGCATCAGCAATTATGACTTTACCCTCAATGCTAGGATCTGTTACAGGTGCAGAGTGGGTAAATAGATGGTTTGGATATGGAACTCCTATTTATTTAATATTATATTCATTGTTAATTTTCTTCTTTGCATATTTCTATAATTCAGTAGTAATTGATCCAAATGATATTTCAGAAAATATTAAAAAATATGGTGGATTTATTCCTGGTATTAGACCTGGGAAACCAACAGCTGAATATATTACAAAAACTATGATGAGAGTTACATTTATTGGTGCAATATTCTTGGTAGTTATTTCATTATTACCATATATTATTAGAAGTGCATCAGGTGTAAATATTTGGATAGGTGGTACTTCAGCTCTTATTGCTGTTGGTGTATCATTAGATATTATGCAACAAATTGAAGCTCATATGATAACAAGACAATATGAAGGATTTATGAAAAAAGGTAAACTCCGCGGGAGGAGATAATTATGAGTAAACTAAATTTATTGTTTTTTGGACCTCCTGGAGCTGGTAAAGGAACAATTGCAAAAGAAGTTTCTAAACATTATAGTATTCCTCATATTTCTACAGGGGATATGCTTAGAGAAGCAGTGGCTTCAGGTAGTGAATTAGGTAAAAAAGTTAAATCAATCCTTGATAATGGACAATTAGTTCCAGATGAAATTATGTTAGATGTAATAAAAGATAGATTAGTAAAAGAAGATGTAAAAAAAGGGTTTATTTTAGATGGATTTCCAAGAACGATACCACAAGCTGAAGCATTAGAGAAAATATTAGATGAACTAAATAATCCTATTACAGGTATAATATATTTAGAAGTAGATGAAGAAACAATTGTTAAAAGAATTACTTCTAGAAGAATATGTCCTAAATGTGGTAAAATATATAATACAATTACATTGAAACCAAAAGTAGAAAATATTTGTGATATTGATGGAGCAGAGTTAATTCAAAGAGATGATGATAAAGAAGAAGTAGTAAGAGATAGATATAAGGTATACATGGAAAAAACTTACCCTGTAATAGAATTTTATAAAAAATATAATCAATTCTTTACAGTAGACGGTAGTGGTACAGTTGAAATAGTTACAAAAGAAGTGTTTAATATATTGGAAGGGATATTATGATTTTGATAAAGACACAATCTGAAGTTGATAAGATGAAGCGAGCTGGTCAGCAGCTCGCTATCCTGTTTGAAAAAATAAAGGATTTAGTAGTTGAAGGATCTTCTGCTTATGAAGTAGAGAAATATGTAAATATCTATATGAAAGAAAAAGGTTTTATTCCAACTTTTAAAGGATATGGTGGATTTCCATATGCAACATGTATATCTGTTAATGAAGAAATTGTTCATGGATTTCCGTTAAAAGAAAAAGTTTTTAAAAGCGGTGATATAGTCTCTATTGATATGGGTTTAACATTAGATGGTTATATAGCAGATGCCGCAAGAACATTTATTATTGGTGAAGTTAGCGAAGAAGTAAAAAAATTAGTTGAAATTACAGAAAAGTCTTTTTGGATAGGTATTGAACAAGCCATCCCTGGAAATAGAATTGGTGATATTGGCCATGCTATTCAAAATTATGTAGAATCATTTGGTTTTTCTATTATTAAGGATTATGTTGGGCATGGTGTTGGTAGAAAATTACATGAAGATCCTCAAATTCCTAATTATGGGGAAAAAGGTAAAGGACCATTAATTAGAAAGAGAATGACATTTGCAATTGAACCAATGGTTTCAATAGGAGATTGGAGAGTAAAGGTATTAGATGATGGATGGACTGCTATAACAGCTGATAAGTCATTATCTGCTCATTATGAAAATACAATTGTTGTAACTGAAAATGGTCCTGAAGTATTAACAATATTAGAATAGCCCGAGAGGTGATGTTCGTGGCAAAAAAAGATGATGTTATTGTAATGGAAGGTCATATTTTAGAATCTTTACCGAATGCTACTTTTAGGGTAGAATTAGATAATGGTCATATGATCTTAGCCCACATATCTGGGAAAATGAGAAAAAATTTTATTAGATTAGTTCCTGGAGATAGAGTAATAGTGGAAGTATCTATTTATGATTTAAATAGAGGTAGAATTATTAGAAGAGAAAGAATAAAGAGAAATCCAAGTAGTGAGGAGGAATGAGCAAATGAGAGTACGAGCCTCAGTCAAAAAAAGATGTGAACATTGTAGAGTTATGAGAAGAAAAGGTAGAGTATGGGTAGTATGTTCTAAAAATCCTAAGCATAATCAAAGACAAGGATAATTTTAAAGGAGGGAATTTTGAATGCCACGTATTTTGGGTGTTGAAGTACCAAATAATAAGAAGTTGTTCATTGCTCTTACATCAATATATGGTATAGGAAAACATAGAGCAATGGAAATATTAGAATCAACAGGTATTGATCCTGATAAAAGGGCAAAAGAATTAACAGATGATGAAATCAGTAAAATAACACATTATATCAACGAGCATTTTTTAGTTGAAGGTGAATTAAGACAAGAAATTCAAAAAAATATTTCTAGATTAATAGAAATAGGTTCTTACAGAGGTTACAGACATAAAAATGGATTACCTGTAAGAGGTCAAAAAACACATGCAAATGCTAGAACAAGAAAAGGTCCAAGACCTTCAAAAATCGGTAAGAAAAAGTAATAAGGAGGTTTAGCGATGGCTAGAAGAACAACAACTCAAAAGAAAAAGAAAATATCTCTAGATAAAGCTGTTGTACATATTCAATCCACTTTTAACAATACAATTATTACATTATCAGATCCATCAGGAAATACATTATTATGGGCTAGTGGAGGTACAGCAGGTTTTTCAGGAACAAAAAAAGGTACACCATATGCTTCTCAGTTAGCTGCTGATAAAATTGCTAAAGAAGCATTAAAATTTGGAGTTAAAAAGTTAGACGTTTACGTAAAAGGACCAGGTGCTGGAAGAGAATCAGCAATAAGAACATTACAAGCAGCAGGATTGGTAATTGAAAATATAAAAGATAAAACTCCAATACCTCATAATGGTTGTAGACCAAAGAAAAGAAAAGGAATGTAAGGCCTAAGAGGAGGGAATGTAATGGCAAGATATATAGGATCTCTTTGTAAATTATGTAGAAGAGAAGGATTTAAATTATACTTAAAAGGTGAAAGATGTTACTCAGATAAATGTGCTCTTGCAAGAAGACCATATGCACCAGGACAACATGGAAAACAAGCAAAAAAACCTACACAATATGGTATGCAATTAAGGGCAAAACAAGCTTTAAAAAGAATTTATGGTGTATTAGAAAGACAATTTAGAAGATACTTCGAAGAAGCATCAAGAAAAGAAGGAAATACAGGAGAAAACTTAATGAGAATCTTAGAAACAAGATTAGATAATGTAGTATATCAAATGGGTTATGCGGTAAATAGAAGAACAGCTAGACAATTAGTAAGACATGGACATTTCTTAGTAAATGGAAGAAAAGTAGATATTCCTTCATATAGGGTTAGACCAGGAGATGTAATTGAAGTGAAAGAGAAAAGTAGATCAATTTTACCAATTAAAGAAGGTATAGAATTAACACAAAAAGCTAATAGAAGATTAGATTGGATTGAAGTTGATTATAATGCATTTAAAGGAACATTCTTAAGATTGCCAACATTAGATGAAATGGAAGTACCAGTAGATTTACAAGCTATTATCGAGCTTTACTCAAAATAATATTAAGTATAATTTTTCGCTACACGCGCCTAACAAAAAGAAAGGGGGTGCACTCCAATTTAGGAAAGCTAAATTGGGGGTAATGAATGGATTTTGTAAAACCAGAAAAAATGATATTAGAATCTTTAGAAGAATCGTCAAATTTAGAATACAAATATGGAAGGTTTGTCTTGTCGCCTTTAGAAAGAGGATATGCTGTTACAATAGGTAACGCATTAAGAAGAGTATTATTATCCTCAATTCCAGGGTTAGCAATAACAAAAATAAGAATTCCTGGAAAATTACATGAATTTGATGTTATTGAAGGCGTTCAAGAAGATATTTTAGAGATAACAGTTAATTTGAAAAAAGTAGAATTGAAAGTTGTGGATTTTGATAATATTACAAACATAAAAGAACCTGTTGTTTTAAGAATAGAAAAAATGGGTCCTACTGAAATCAAAGCTGGAGATATAATTACTCCAGCAGGAATTGAAATAGCAAATCCAGAATTAAAAATAGCCACATTAAATGCGAATAAAAAATTTGAAATGGAATTATATGCTACAGTTGGAAAGGGTTTTGTTTCAACATCTGAAATGGATTTATCTAAAGATATAGAATATATATATATTGATGGGGTTTATAGTCCAGTTATCAGAGTAAACTATTTAACAGAATATGTTCGTGTTGGAAAAAGAACTGACTATGATAAATTGATTTTGGAAATCTGGACAAAAAAATCTATAGACCCAAAAGAAGCTTTAATTAAAGCTACTAAAATATTAATAGAACATTTTAATATCATTTATTCTTCTTGGAAAAGTGAAGACCTTGAACTTGCTGAACCAGAAGGAGATAATTTAGAAGTTGAAGTTTCTACATATATTGAAGAGAATGTAGAAACTGTTGAGGAAGAGTTTAAAGGCGTAAGTATTGAAATTTTAGAAACAAAAATAGATGAATTAGATTTAAGTAAAAGGGCAAAAAATTGTTTAAAAAGAGAAAAAATTCATACAGTAAGAGATATCCTTAAAAAGGATCCAGAAGAGTTAATGAGAATTAAGAATTTTGGTAAAAAATCATTAGATGAGATTCGAAAGGAATTAATTGAAAAATTCCAATTGGATTATGATGAGATCCAGAAGGGAGGAGCCTAAGTACTATGAGACATAGAGTGAAAATAAATAAATTAAGCAGATATGCTTCGCATAGGAAAGCATTATTAAAGAACTTAGCTAGAGAAGTATTTGAACATGGAAGTATTATAACAACTACAGCAAAAGCAAAGGCTGTAAGACCATTAGTTGAAAAAATATTGACAAAAGCTATAGAAGCAAATACAACTGATAATAAAGATAGAAGTGTTGCATTAAGAAGACAAATTAATAGATACTTCAATGATAAAAGATTTACAAATAAAGTTGTAGATGAAATTGCTAAAGTTTATGTAGAAAGAAATAGAACAAGTGGTTATACAAGAATTTTAAAAATAGGTTTCAGAAGAGGAGATGCTGCTGAAATATCTTTGTTGCAATTGGTAGAAACTGCTGAGAAAAAAGAAGAAAAATAATTTTATCTTAAATAATGTAGCCTCGAAGTTTTTTCGAGGCTTTTTTTATTTTTTATGGTATAATATATTATCTACTTTAAATCTTCATGTGTCTTCAAAATATCCTATCAAAAATTTTATTTATACATTTAAATAAGAGAGGTGAAAAAGTGAGTGAAAATAATGAAAGAGATATAAAGAAAGACGAAATTATTCCTATTGAGGTTGATATGGGAAAATTAAACCAAATGTCTAGAAGACAGTTATATAATTTAGCTCGAAAGTATGGAATTGAAGATTATTCAAAACTTACTGATCATGAATTGAAATTTAGAATTTTAAGTAAGCAGACAGAGTCGTATGGTTATTTTTTTCATGAAGGTGTTTTGGAAATATTACCAGATGGATATGGCTTTTTAAGAAATACACATAATTCTCTTTTAAACGGAAATGATGATGTATACGTGTCTCAATCACAAATAAAAAGATTTAATTTATCAACTGGAGATATTGTTGCAGGGCAAGTTAGACCACCCAAGGAAGGAGAAAAATTTTTTGCTTTACTTAGAGTAGAGGCTGTAAATTATCAAGATCCTGAAAAAGCTAGAGATAGAATTTCTTTTGAAAATCTTACGCCAGTTTACCCTAATGAAAGGCTTCAATTAGAGTATGACAATTCTCCTGTAAGTTCAAGAATTATAGATATTTTTTCTCCAATTGGTAAAGGACAAAGAGGACTTATTGTAGCACCTCCCAAAGCAGGAAAAACTACATTATTAAAGGATATTGCAAATTCTATTTCTATAAATAATCCTGAAACAAAAAGGATAGTATTATTAATTGATGAGAGGCCTGAAGAAGTTACTGATATACGGGAAACTGTAGATGCTGAGGTTATTGCTGCGCCATTTGATATGGATCCCCATAATCAAATAAAGGTTGCTGAAATGACATTAAATATGGCAAAAAGACTTGTTGAATTTGGACATGATGTTGTTATTTTAATGGATTCATTAACTAGATTAGCTAGAGCATATAATTTATATGTGCCACCAAGTGGTAAATTGTTAAGCGGAGGTGTCGATCCATCAGCTTTGACATTTCCTAAAAAATTTTTTGGTGCTGCTCGTAGAATAAGAGAAGGTGGTAGTTTAACCATTTTAGCGACTGCATTAGTTGAAACTGGATCTAAAATGGATGAAGTAATTTTTGAAGAATTTAAAGGTACGGGTAATATGGAATTAATTCTTTCAAGAGAATTATCTAATAAACGTATATTCCCTGCAATTGATGTTAAATTATCTGGAACAAGAAAAGAAGAATTATTATTTAGTAAAGATGAATTAAGATATTCATGGATCTTAAGAAATTGGTTGAATAATTTATCAACCGAAGAATCATTAATGGAAGTTTTAAGGCTTATGAGAAAATACGATAATAATGTTAAATTGTTTAAAGAAATAGAAAAACAAAAATTTGTAGATTAATATATTGGGGAGGGGTAGGATGTTTTTAAAGAGATTTAAAAAAACAGAAAATCCTAAAAAAACTTTTGTAATAGTACATGGACTTGGAGAGCATTCTGGAAGATATGAGTTTTTAATAGAGAGATTATTGGATTTAAATTATGAAATTATTACCTTTGACTTACCAGGTCATGGCTTGAGTGAGGGAAAAAGAGGTCATATAAAAAATATTTATAAGGTATATGATTATATTGAGGAAATAACGCCAGATAACTTTATATTATTTGGCCACAGTTTAGGTGGTTTAATAGCTTTGAGATATTCTGAATATTCTAATAAAAAGCCCAAAAAGTTAATTTTATCTTCCCCCGCAGTTGGGAAATTATATACTCCTAGTCAAAAAATATTACTTATGCTTTTTGGTTTTTTAAAAAGATTAACAATAAGTAATGGGATTGATCCTAAAGATATTTGTCATGATGATGAGGCAATTAGAAAATATATTGAAGATCCATTAGTTCACAATAAAATATCTTTTGGTTCTATAAAACAATTATTTTCAGAAGCAGAAATAGCAATAGATGAAGCTGAAAATTTAAATATGCCTATATTACTTCAATATGGAGAAATGGATAGAATAATAAATGTTGATAATTGGAAAATATTATCAGAAAAATTAAAAAATGCACATATACAAAAATATAAATATGCTAAACACGAAGTATTTAATGAACCAAAGTATAAAGAAGCATTTATATCTAACCTTTTAGAATTTATTGAAAATTAATATAATATTTATAGTAAAAATCCCCGCGTTGGGGATTTTATTATTTTATCAAAAAAAGTTAAAATAAAGGTGTTATAATATTAATTGAGGTGAGTATAATGAAAAAGCTATTGAAAAATGGATATGTATTAATGAGCGCAGATGCTGATATAAAAAAAATGGATATTTTAATAGATAATGGAATTATAGCTGAATTATCTGAAAATATAATTTTAGATGAGGTTGAAGTATATGATTTAAATAATAAATTAATAATACCAGGATTTATTAATTCTCATACACATTTAGCTATGAGTTTGTTTCGAGGAATAGGGGATGATTTAACTTTACAAGAATGGCTTTTTAATGAGATGTTTCCTCGAGAAGACTTATTAAATGATGATTTAACATATTATGGATCATTAATCTCAATTCTTGAGATGTTATCAAAAGGTGTAACAACAGTTGTAGATATGTACCTATTTATGAAAGGAACTGCTGAAGCGGTAAAAAATACTGGTATAAGAGCATTTTTAACAAGAGGATTAGGATATGATAATGAAGATGGGTGGAAAAGGAGAATAGATGAAACAAAATATTTATTTGAAAATTATCATAATAAATATAATATAAAAATAGGGTTTGGGCCTCACGCACCATATACTTGCCCTATGAATAAACTTGAAGAAGTAGCTCTATTAACAAAAGAATATGAAACTTTTACAACAATTCACTTGTATGAATCAATTAATGAAAGAGATATGTATAAATTTGAAGATATTGAAAAAACAGGGTTGTTTAAGAATAATGTAATAGCAGCACATTGTATACATGTTGATGAAAATGATATGAAAATACTCTCTAGAAATGAAGTTGCAGTTGCACATAATCCATCAAGTAATTTAAAGTTAGGAAATGGTGTTGCGCCTATATTAGATATGCTTAAACATGAAATAAATATAACTTTAGGAACAGACGGTGCAGCAAGTAATAATACATTAAATATTTGGGAAGAAATGAGATTAGCTTCACTGCTACAAAAGTCAAATGGTCCAGAAAAATTCAAAACTGAAGAAGCACTTAGAATGGTTTGGGAAAATGGAGGATATGCTTTAAATGAAAAAATAGGAAGAATAGAAGAAGAGTATAAAGCGGATTTAGCAATTATTGATTTAAATAATTTTGAAATGTATCCAGTTGACATAAATAGATTGAAATCTCATTTAGTATATTCACCTGTTAATAGAGTATATTCTACAATGGTAAATGGAGAATGGGTATATTTTAATGGTGAATATCCTAAATTAAAGGAAAATGATTATTTTGAAATTTTTCATAAGTATTATTTTGAGTTAGAAAAAAAGTTTAGAAAAGGAGAATAAATGTGTTATATAATAAACTGAGTGAGTATTTAAAGAATAAATATGGAGAAAGAGTTCAAAGATTACCAATTAATGCAGGATTCACCTGTCCTAATAAAATAGGATTAAAAGGAACTAGTGGATGTATATATTGTGAAGAAACTGGTAGTGGGTTTGCAGCATTATCTCCTAAAAATTCTATAAAAGAGCAAGTAGAATATATGATTAAGAGATATGAAGGAAGAGCAAATAAATATATGGCTTATTTTCAATCAAATACAAATACATTTGCGCCAGCTCATGTGTTGAAAAAAATATACGATTCAGCATTAATTGATGATAGAATTGTTATATTAGATATCTCAACAAGACCTGATAGTGTAGAAGATGAAAAATTAGATCTAATAGCATCGTATAAAGAAAAATTAGATGTATATCTAGAGTTTGGCCTTCAAAGTGTCAATTATAATACTTTAAAAATATTAAATAGAGGTCATACATTAGCCGAATTTATAGATGCGGTTAATCGTGCTAAAAATAGAAATATTGAAGTTATTGTTCATATGATAATTGATTTACCTTGGGATAGAGAAGAAGATATAATAGAAGGCGCAAAAATATTATCAGCTTTAAATGTTGACGGAGTAAAATTACATTCTTTGTATATTACAGAAAACACAGTGTTAGGTCAAATGTATAAAAATGGCGGGGTAAAACCTTTGTCGTTAGAAGAATTTATTAATAGAAATATATTATTCTTAGAATATCTTGATCCAAAAGTAGTAATACATAGACTTGCGGCTGATCCTCCTAAAGATAACGTTATTCATGGGAATTGGGGAATGTCAAAAATAAAAATAATTAATTTATTAGAAAAAGAAATGAGAAATAGAAACACATATCAAGGTAGATTGTTTAATTATTTAAATAGATAATTAATTATTTTAGTGGGGCGATCGGTCGCGTGACAAAATACAATTTGTCATGAGGAAAGTCCGGACTCTTAGGGCAAGGCGCCGGTTAACTGCCGGGAGGAGTGATCCTCGGAATAGGGCCATAGAGACGAAAACCGCCAATTTGGCAAGGGTGGAACGGTGAGGTAAGAGCTTCACCAGCATTAGGGTAACCTAATGGCTTGGCAACCCCCGCCTTGAGCAAGGTCAAATAGGAAGGGTAAGCTTGCCCGGCATGCAATATGCCCCTTCCAGGTAGACCGCTTAGATAAATGACCGATTAACACAGAATCCGGCTTATAGCCCCGCTTATTTTTAAATAATATATATTTTTTTTTTTTTTGAATTTTCATACAAAAATAGTATAATATATTTAAGATTATTTTAATATTATGAAAGTGAGGGGTAAATATGAAAAAGATTTTTTTAGTAAGCATATTGATGATTTTAGCAGTTTTGTCTTTTTCACAAATTGAACCTATATCACCATGGAATAGACAATTAAATCCTGCATTAATTTCATGGTCTGCAAGAAATTTTATAGAATTAAGCGCTGATATTAATTCTAATTTAATTCAAGAAAGTTTGGATTTAGAAGGAGCTTTGGATTTAAATTTATTAGGCAATCAAGGTGAATATTATGATCTTGCTGATTCAGATATTTTAGCAAGAAAAGTAGATTTTGGAATGTATGGAAAGTTAAAATTAGGAGCCTTTGTTTTAGCTCCTGAACTTTCAATTACAAATAGGGATTGGCATAATAATTCCACATTAGATTTTAGAAATTCATTGTGGATTGATGGTGGAGTTCACTTTGGTATTAAAGGAGAAGAATTTTCTTTTGGCGGTACTATTAGAAGTTCATTGCCAATATATGATGTTGTTAGAAGAAACAATGGTAGTTATTATAATTTAATAACAGCATTTCCAAGTGAAAAATACGATCTTCCATACACTTATTCTTTATTATATGATGGTCCAAAATCATTATTCAATCACATGGATACATTAATGGATAAATTAATTAATAATGGTATTCTTACTCTTGATATAGGTTTTGTAGCAGGAAAAGATTTTCCTGCTATAGGATTTGGATTAAAAGATATCCCAATTACTGAAGGTATAGGGATTTATAAATATGATGTTTTTGCAGAACCAGTATTTAGTAGAGAATATTTGGAATTCACAAGCTTTGGTTTGAGATCTGCTACTAATGAACAAGAGGTTTTCACTGAATTCAAACCTTGGAAAATGACATTCTTTATTACATTGCCAATATTATTAGATTTTGTTCCATCAATAGAATATGCCCCTGAAACAGAAGATTTTATATGGGGAGTAGCTGCAGGAAAGAGATTGTTATGGGGTATATTACCCTTCTGGGCAGAAATAAAAAATTATAATATTAATACAGATTTTGATTCATATTCTTATTGGACATTTAATGGAGGAATAGGTTTGAATATATATTTAGCAGAAGTACATGCATCATTAAGCACTCAAGCTATTAATCCAGAGAATTTATTTAATGGAAGAAATACTTCAGTAAATATTAATATATCCGTAGGATTTTAATAAAAGAACCAGGTTATCCTGGTTCTTTTGTTAGGAGGTGAATAATTATGAATAAAAAAGTAATTATCTTTATATTTTCTATTATTATATTATTGAGTTCTTGTATCAATTTTAATAGATTTGGAGATGAAATTTCTCAAGAATATGATCCTACAGTTACACTATTTAATATTAATTATAATGATTTAAAACTTGATATTAGGTATAACTATCCAGAATATGATATATTAGAATCTAATGATAAATATATGTTTTTTGCATGTATAGGTTTTAATACAAAATATATAAATAAAGATAAAATGAAAGTAGAGTTATTTAGGGATGATGATAAGGATGGAATTCCAGAAACTAAATTGCTTGACATGCTTTTGGATTGGTTTGATGAAGAAACAACATATTTTGAGTATAGAAAGTATTTAAAGGAATCAGAAGTTACTAATTATGAAAATAAGACATATGAAATAAGATATTCTGATGAAAATATATCTGGTAGATATAGATTTACTGTTGGTAGTCATTTTAAAGAAAACCCGAATGTAATAATTGATAAAAGTGTTGTAAAAAATGAAGAGTATAATTTGATTATAAATAATCTAAATAGTAAATATAATATTTATATTTTTGAACTTGACCAAAAACCAAGAGATTATGTTAATTTCAAACCAATAAATAATTGGGGTTTTCGTAGTAATTCAGTTAATTTAAAATTAAAAAAGAATGATACACAGAATATGTATTATTGGTATGATATTTTCATATTTGATAAATATCATGTTGGATATTATACTGTAAAAAAAGTTGAAAATATAGTTCAATGAGGAGAGATGAGATGGCGAATGTATATTTAGTAAAAGATATAAAATCTAGAGTATTAAATGGTCATAGTTGGATATATGAAAATGAAATAGAAAAAACAATTGGTGAATATACAAACGGAGATATAGTAGATGTATTTCATAATAAAAGGTTTATTGGTAGAGGTTATATAAATGATAATTCAAAGATTAGAGTTAGATTATTAACAAAAAAACATGAAACTATAGATTATGAATGGGTGAAAAATAAAATCAAAGATGCATATGAATATAGGAAATTATTATATAGTAATGAAAAGTCTTTTAGACTTATTTTTGGTGAAGGAGATTATTTTCCAGGATTGATTATTGATAAATTTGAAGATTATTTTGTAATTCAAATAAATACTTTAGGAATATATAAATTAAAGAATTATATTGTAGAAGCATTAATTGAGTTATTTGAACCAAAAGGTATTTTTGAGAAGGACGATGATAAAAATTCAAATATTGAAGGTTTTGAATATATAGAAGGATGGATATATAAAAATGGTCCTGAATTAATTCCATTTGAAATTAATGGAATTAATTTTTTTGCTGATACTAAAGGACAAAAAACAGGATTTTTTTTAGATCAAAGATATAATGCTTTAAGGGTAAAAGAATTAGCAAATAATAAAATAGTATTAGATGGATTTGCATATACAGGGAATTTTGGGATTCATGCTTTAATTGGCGGAGCAAAGCATGTTACTTTTTTAGATTATTCTGATAGGGCATTATATGTTTTGGAAAAAACATTAAAAGCAAATAATATATCTAAAGAAAAATATGAATTATTTGAAACTAACACCTTTGATCATTTAAGGAGATTTGAGGATGCAAATATATATTTTGATTTTGTTATTATAGATCCCCCTTCCTTAGCTAAATCTAGAAATTCTATTAATAATGCTATTAGAGGGTATAAAGAACTTAATTTAAGAGCTATGAAAATAACAAAAAATAAAGGCTTGTTTGCTACAGCATCATGCACTCAGTTAGTGTATGAAGAAGAATTTAAAAAAATAATAGTAAATGCAGCAAAAGACAACAAAATATTTTTAAAACAAATATTTAAAGGTACACAATCCCCTGATCATCCAATATTATATAATATTTTAGAAACAGAGTATTTAAAATTTTATTTATTTGAAATTGAAAATTACAAGAATTAAAAAAGCTTGGTTCTGGTGAATCAAGCTTTTTTAATTGTTTATTTGTTATTTTTTTCACTCGGTGAAAAAAATTTCATTATTTGAGATTAAAAGGTAATTAATAACTTTAAACAAGGCTAATTATATTTTATTGAGTTTTTATTATAATGTAAAAATTGATAAAATTTTCATGAAATAAATTTCATTATTATTAAGGGGTGATTAAATGAAAATAGTTAAAGCCGATGAGGCTATTTCTTTTGTTAACAATGGAGATACTGTGATGATAGGTGGATTTTTAACAATAGGAACGCCTGAAACATTAATAGATGCATTAATTGAACAAAATAAAAAAGATTTAACTATTATTTGTAATGATACTTCATATGAAGATAAAGGGATTGGTAGATTAGTATACAATAAACTTGTTAAAAAAGTTATTACTTCTCATATTGGTACAAACAAAGAAACTCAAAGACAGTTTATAGCTAAAGAATTAGAAGTTCAATTAGTACCTCAAGGAACATTAATTGAACAAATAAGAGCTGGTGGAGTGGGGTTAGGAGGTATATTAACTCCTACTGGAATTGGAACAGTTGTAGAAGAAGGAAAAGAAATAATTGAGATAGATGGGGAAAAATATATATTAGAAAAAGCCATAAGAGCAAATGTAGCCTTAGTAAAGGCTAAAAGGGCAGATCATGTTGGAAATCTTCAATTTTCATATACAGCAAGAAATTTTAATCCTATAATAGCAATGGCTGCTGATTTAGTGATTGTAGAAGTTGATGAGATCGTTCCAACAGGATCTATTAGTCCTAATGAAGTAGAAATTCCAGGAGCACTTGTTGATTATGTGGTAGTAAGGGGGAGAAAATAATGGACGCAAAAGAAAGAATAGCAAAAAGAGTTGCTAAAGAATTTAAACCTGGAAATATAGTAAATTTAGGTATAGGATTACCAACTTTAGTTGCAAATTATGTTCCTAAAGATATGAATATATTCTTTCATGGAGAAAATGGTGTTTTAGGAATAGGTTCTGAAGTAACTGAAGAGTATGCAAATGAGTATTTAACAAATGCAGGTGGAAGATATATTGACACTGTTCCAGGGGCAATGACATTTGATACATCATTTTCATTTGCATTGATAAGAGGAGGTCATCTTGACTATACAGTTTTAGGTGGTTTGCAAGTTGATGAGGAAGGGCATTTAGCTAATTGGATGGTCCCTGGTAAATTGATACCAGGTATGGGAGGAGCTATGGATTTAGTTACAGGAGCAAAAAAAGTTATTGTTGCTATGACTCATACTGCAAAAGGTAATCCAAAAATAGTAAAAAAATGCAATCTACCTCTTACATCTGTGAGGAGAGTAGATTTAATAGTAACAGAATATGCTGTAATAGAGCCTTCGGATGATGGTTTAATATTGAAAGAAATTGCTCCAGATATTACATTAGAAGAATTAAAAAAGATAACAGATGCAGAATTAATAGTTCCAGAAGATTTAAAAATTATGGAATTTTAGTCTCCGGTAATAAGTCAAGAGGGAAATAAAAAAACAATGAAAATTAACAAAGATGAAAAATAACAAGAATTCAGAATAA